>NZ_JBFUBG010000020.1:0-84153 GCF_056405875.1 Rhizobium sp. P1_E6
GTTCCGGACCGCCGATATGCACGATCCGACCACGGCCAAGTGACAGCAGATATTGTGTGGCTTCAATGGCTGCCTTTTTATTATCTATGCCGACGAAGGCGATCCCAGGGTTTTCTACCGGCCTGGAGATCGCAACGATTCTGCGATTGTAGTGCGACAGCTCTCCCAATTCTGTCGGCAGGTGGCCGTTAAGCAGGATGAGTCCGTCGGCTGTACCTGTGATCAATTGCCGGGCGAGGGCGATCTCCCTTTCTTTGCTTCCTTTGGTGCTGCCGACGATGACGCCAATATTGTGCTCTTCGAGAGCCTCCTCGATGCCTAATATGACATCGGGATGGGAGAAGGCGGCTATGTTGGGGACGATGACCAGGATCTGGCCGGCTTTGCGCGAGCGCAGCATGCGGGCATTATGATTTGCGACATAGCCGTTTTCCCTGGCAATGTCTGCGATCCGCGCGCGCGTCTGCGCCGTCACGGCCGATGACCCCGAAAGGGCTCGACTGACTGTCGACGGATTGACGCCTGCGAGCCTGGCAATATCGACGATCGTGACGTTCAAAGTCGATCGCGCTGCCTGTCCTGTCGACTTTTCTCTCGTCACGAGCAGCCAGCGCTGCCGTTTGAAAGAAAACGAGCGCTTTCCTGACGACCTCGCGAACTCATTCGGGCTCCTCCTGAACCACATCGACATAAGGTGCGATGATCAAGTCAGCCACGACAGCGGCGTATTTTGCCCTCTCGTCGGCATTCAGACCCTCATCGGTAATGATGCGATTGATCCTTTCGATCGGCGTCGTTCGGTAGATTGCCCGGCTGCCAAATCGACTGCTGTCGATCATGAGGGTTGTTTCGACTGACGCGTCGATCATGGCGCGCTGCAGTTGGACCAACTCCAGCGACGTGTCGCTGGCACATTCCGTATCCACTGCCTGCGAAGACAGGAACAGATGGTCGCAGCGCAACTCGCGAACGAAATTGATCGCGGTTTCCCCAAGCAGGGAATAGGCGCCCGGACGACAGATCCCGCCCGGCACTACAAGTTTGATATGGTCTTTATTGACGAGAACATCGGCCACATGCACGTCGTTCGTCACGACGGTCAGCGGCGTCGTCAGTTCTGCGATCACATAGGCGAATTGGTGAAGCGTCGAGCGGGAATCGATGAAGATGCTCTGCTCAGGTTGAAGTAGTTTTGCGGCCGCGACTGCGATCGCCCTTTTCTCCTCGACAGCCGTCTGGCGCGCTTCGTCGACCAGCTGTTCGAATGTCGTATTGCGACGAACGCGCACGGCACCGCCATGGGTCCTTCTCACGACACCCTGGGATGCGAGGAAATCGAGATCGCGACGGATCGTCGAGATGGAGGTGTTGAGACGCTTGGCGAGATCCTGGCTCGATGCGACCTGATTGGACGAAAACCATTCCATGATTTTCTCGCGCCGCTCGGCGGGCAAGAAGTCTTCTGATTGCGGTGTTTCCGTCTCAGCCAAGAGCAGACCCTCTTTCTTTCTCAATGGAGCGCGACCTTACAGAAACAGCAGCAAAACTGAAAGCAGAGGCAATGCCTCGCCGCGTGTGATCGGCCGCCCGGTCGTACCGGGCGGCCGGGATAGTTTCTAGAGGCTGACGTTGATATATTCCGAGCCAGCCGCGCCTACGCCCTTATACGCAGTCACCTCGATCTCGACACGGAAATCCGGGCCACCGAGCGGCGGGCACGTCACCGTGCTGCAGGGATCGACGCCGCGGAATTTTTCCCCGACATAGGCCATGACCGCCGGAGCGTCAGCAACGTTCGGTATGACGACGCGCGAACGCACGACATCTGCAAGCGTTGCGCCAACGGCTGCGAGAGCGCCTTCGATATTGTGAAAGCACTGCTTGGCCTGCTCGACTGGATCGGTCGACATTTCGCGGGTCTTGTAGTTGCGTCCGGCGGTATTTGACACGAACACCCAGTTGTCGACCGCGACCACGCGCGAATAGCTTTCCTTTTCCTCGTAGAGGCTGCCGGATTTGACTTTCGTTACCTTTACCACGGACAATATCCTTCCTTTGATGTGGGTTTGAGCGATCAGGCGGTTGCCGCCAGATTCGATTGTGTGGCGCCGAGGCCGTAGACTCGTTCGGCGAATTCGGCCGTGATACGCTCCTCCTTGACGTCTCGGCGGATGGCTTCCAGAGAGCGGCCGGAAGGCAAGCCGTAGCCGCCGCCGCCCGGTGTCACGAGCTCGACCACCTGCCCCGCCTTCAACTGCACGGTTCCCGGCAAGTTGTGCTCGCCGTTGCCGAAATCGAAATGTGACCCGCTCGCCTGCAGACCGCCCTCGAGCCCCCAGGGGTAGACCGACAGCCTTCCGCCCTCGACGCTGAAGCGGCAATCGGCCTCGATCCGATAGACGCGCCTCAAGCCCATGCCGCCGCGCCAGGTGCCGGCGCCGGCCGAGCCGTTGACGAGTTCATAGCGCAGGAKCGTCAGAGGATATTCGAGCTCGAGCGCTTCGACCGGAAGGTTGGACGTATTCGTCATGTGGACGTGCACGCCGCTGAGGCCGTCAGCCGTCGGGCGCGCACCGCCCCCGCCGCCAATGGTCTCGAGATAGACCCAGAGCGAACCGTCCTCGCGCGTGCCGGTAAACAGGGCACCGGTGCACGCACCGTTGCCAGCAGCCGTCACCCGGCCCGGTAGCGCCTTTGCGAGTGCGCCCTGGACAAGGTCGGCAACGCGCTGGCAGGCGGCGATGCGCCCGTCGACGGCGGCAGGATGCTTGCAATTGAGCAGCGATCCGTACGGTGCTTCGACGCTGATGGGGCGCGACAGGCCGGCGTTCGGTAGGATCGTCGGATCGATGACGGCCTTGACTGCGTAGTAGCAGGTCGCCAGAAGCGCGGTATAGATGACGTTCAGCCCGGCAGGCACCTGCGGCGGCGCATCGAAGGCGATGTGCATGGCATCGCCGTTGATGGTGATGTCGACGTTCAATTTCATCACATCGGCGAACTGGTTGCTGTCGAAATAGTCCGTAAAGCTGTAGACGCCATCCGGGATTGCGGCGATCCCAGCGCGCATCTTGCGCTCCGCATAGTCCTGCAGGGCATCGCCGGCGGCAAGGACGAGGTCTGCGCCGTATTTCGTGCACAAATCCTGCATGCGTTGGACGCAGAGCCGGTTTGCCGACATCTGGGCGCGAAGATCCGAAAGCCGCTCGTGCGGAACCTGGCAGTTCAGCAGGAACATGTCCTGCAGATCCTGTTGCAGCTGTCCCTGTCGATAGAGTCGTACCGGCGGGATGCGCAGGCCTTCCTGGTAAATATGGGCGTGGCCGCGATCGGCAAAGTCGGCGTGGTGGGCCGTATTGACGGCCCAGCCGACCATGATTTCGTCATGGTAAATAGGTTCGGCCAATACGATGTCCGGCAGATGCGTTGCACCTCCCTCATAGGCATCGTTGCCCATGAATACGTCGCCTGGTTTGATATCCTCAGCGGCGTAGCGCTTGTTAATGTGCGGGATGATACCGATGAAACTGCCGAGATGCATGGGAATATGCTCGGCCTGGCAAAGCGTGTTTCCGTGTCTGTCGAAGAGCGCAGTCGAGCAATCGCGTCGCTCCTTGATATTGGTGGAATAACTGGCACGCACCAGCGCTTCGCCCATCTCTTCGACGATCGACGTCAACGCGCTGCCGATAACTTCCACGGTGATCGGGTCGATCTTGCTCATGCCCGTGTCTCCAGAATGAGGTTGAGATAAGGGTCGACTGTCGCCTGCATGTCGGGGAGGATAACGGTGGTTGTGTCCATCTGCTCGACGATGGCCGGACCGGCGATGCGGTTGCCGGGCTTCAATTTTTCGCGGGCATAGACCGGGCAGGAGAGGAAGTCCTTTGCCTCATCCATATAGACCTGACGCGAGCCGATGACGGCCTCCTCACAGGTGGGGCCAGCATCCGGCAATGAGGCGAGTTCAGCCTTGTTGACGACGCCGGCCGCCTCAAGCCGCAGGGTCACGATCTGGATTGCCTCACCCTCGGCGACGAAGCCGAAGCGCTGCAGGTGAGCCTGTTCGAAGCCCTGCACCAAGGCAGCAAGGCTGTCCGGTCCCAGCGGACCCGCAGGCGCCTGGACCTGCAGTTCGTAATTCTGACCGACATAACGCATGTCAGCAGTACGATTGACGACACGCCGATCCGTCTCGATTGCCTCCTGATCGAACCACGCCACAGCTTGCGCTTCGAGCGTCTGGAAACCGTTGACCATTGGCTCGACGGCGCCTTCGTCGACCTTCATCAATCGGGATATGGCGAAGTCGGAGCGAAGGTCGGTCAAAAGCAGGCCGAGCGCGCAGAGCGTGCCGGGTGTGAGCGGCACGATGATGCGGCTCATATCAAGTTCCTTGGCGAGCCGGGCAGCGTGGAGGGGTCCTGCACCGCCGAATGCCATCAGCGCGTAGTCGCGCGGATCGTGTCCGCGTTGAACGCTGATCAGGCGGATGGCCTTTGCCATGTTTGCGGTTACGACCGAAATGATGCCCTGGGCCGTTTCCATCAGGCCGAGGCCGAGCTGATCGGCAAGGCGCTGGACGGCTTCGATTGCGAGGTCGCGGCGCACCTTCATGCGTCCGCCGAGGATTTCGACCGGGTTGAGTGTCTGCAGGACGATGTTGGCGTCGGTGACCGTCGCCTCCGTATTGCCACGCCCATAGCAGACCGGGCCGGGATCAGCGCCCGCCGAACGTGGACCGACCTTCAGGAGACCACCGCTGTCGACGAAGGCGATCGAGCCGCCGCCGGCGCCGACCGTATGAATGTCGAGCATCGGCGCCTTGATCGGATAACCGTGGACATTGGCTTCTCCGGTCAGCTTGCAGATGCCGCCCTGCAGCAGCGCCACGTCGCTCGAGGTGCCGCCGACATCGAAGGTGATGATATTGTCGAAGCCGGCCAGTCGTCCGACCGCCTGGGCCGCAACGACCCCGGTGCTCGGACCGGATAGCACGGTGCGAACCGGAAGCTGTGCGGCCATGTCAAAGCCAATCACGCCGCCATTCGACTGCGTCAGTTGCGGGGCGACCGGCACGCCGAGTTCGCTCAGGCGCAGCTTGAGCCGGTCGATATACCGCTGCATGACCGGACCGAGATAGGCATTGACGACGGTCGTCGACATGCGCTCATATTCGCGAAATTCCGGCGCCACCAGATGCGAGGCGCTGACGAAGACATCGGGCATTTCTTCACGAAGGATCTCGATCACGCGCTGTTCGTGGGCGCTGTTTAAAAACCCATAGAGGAAGCAAACGGCAATTGCCTTGACGTCTTCCTCTGCAAGCTTGCGCACGGCCTCTCGCAGCTTCTCCTCGTCGAGCCCGCGATCCGCCGACCCATCGCATTTGAGGCGTTCGGGAACTTCCTGGCGCCGGTCTCGGCTGACCAGCGTTTCCGGCTTTTCGGCATTCATGTCATAGAGGCTTGGGCGCTTCTGGCGGCCGATTTCCAGGAGGTCGCGGAAGCCGTCGGTTGTGATTAAGCCTGTCGCGACACCCTTCAGCTCGATGAGCGCATTGGTGGCGACCGTCGTTCCATGGCCAAGGAAGACGACATGGGCCGAGGTGCTGCCGACGGTGGCAAGTCCTTCGGAAACACCGTCCGAAATGCCACGCGAAGGGTCGTCGGGGGTCGACGGCACCTTCCAGATGTCGAGCTTGCCGGTTTCTTCGTCGAACAGGCAGACGTCGGTGAACGTGCCGCCGGAATCTACGCCAATTCTCAATGCCATGTCTTCACCCTCTTTGGCCAAGGTTTACGCGGGCGGATCAGGCCGCCTTGGTCTTCTTGAAACGATCGAAGCGGAATGGTGCCGGATCCACGCTCGGCTGCGCGCCGGTTACGAGATCGGCCATCAGCTTTCCAGCGCCGGGACCGATGCCGAAGCCATGGCCGGAAAAGCCGCTGGCAATGAAGAAACCGGGAATGCCGCCGGCCGCACCGATGACGGGAACTGCGTCCGGCGTCACGTCGATCAGGCCGGCCCAGCTTTGCGTGATGCGGCTTTCTGCAAAGGCAGGAAAGGCCTTGACGAGATGCGCAAGGCCCTCGCGGTTGAAGCGTTCAAAGGGGACGGGATCGAGAATGCGCACCTGCTCGAACGGAGAGATGGCATCTGCTGCCCAGGAGCTCGGCGTTCGCCATTCCTGGATGAAGCGGTTGCCGACCCGCAATTTCAGTTCGCGCCAGCTTTTGATGAAGGTCGGAACGAAATCGGCAAAGAGGCGGAAGCTGTCTGGCACGATGGGCGCAATATTGGCATTGCGCATGGCGATCGAGAAACTGCCGTCCAGCCGTCGCCGGAATGAGAAATTGTCCGCACCGACCGGTAGCTCGGGCACGCCGTTGACCGATGTCGCGCGCGCCACGGAACCGAGGATCTTCAGCTGKGGAAAATCAACGCCGATGTTTCCGCTGAAGAGACGCGACCAGGCGCCGCCGGCAAGCACGACGGAGGAGCAGGCAATGCGCCCGCGTTCGGTGATCACGCCGCTGACGGCACCTGCGGAGCGTTCAATAGACCGAACCGCACATCCCGTTATTACGTGGGCTCCGGCGCGGATGGCGCCACGGGCAATTGCCGGGGCGGCCTTGAACGGTTCGGCACGGCCGTCGGTGGACGTGTGCAGGGCGGCCGTAAACCCACCGGTCATGCCCGGAAGGTGCTGGCGCAATTCCTCGCTTCGCAGCAGCCGGGAATCGAGGCCGAATTCGCGGGCGTGCACCAGCCAGGCCTCATATTCGGCCTCCTGGCGTGCATTGCGGCACAGATAGGCGATACCGGTCTGTCGAAAACCGGTTTCCTCGCCAATACGCGTGTTCATGCCCTTCCAGAGTGACAGGCTTTCCATCGCGAGCGGCAGTTCCGAGGGGTCGCGGCCCATCTGCCGCACCCAGCCCCAGTTTCGGCCTGACTGCTCGCCAGCGATCAGTCCCTTTTCGCAAACCGCAACCGAGATGCCGCGTTCGGCAAGCTCCAGTGCTGTCGATATGCCGACGATTCCGCCGCCGATGACGACGACATCCACCTTTGCCGGCAGGGCCTGCGTGGAAGGGACGGCGTCGGGAATGATACGTGACATGGTTCTATCTCGCCGGCATTGATCAGAGCGTGTCTTCGAGCCGGCAATTTACCAGCATCTCGGCCATGGCCGCATTGTTGGGAAGTTCGATGGCGGTGCGCACGAGAGATGCAAGCGTCTCCGGCTGGATCATGTCCTCGGGCTTGACCTTGTTGGTGTAGGAGCTCATCTCCGTGCGCACGAAGCTCGGACATATGGCCGTTGCACGAACGCCCTTTTCCCAAGCGACATGACGGGTCGTGTGGGTCAGCCCCATCACCGCAAACTTGGTCATGTTGTAGCCGACGAAGGCGTTCCTGACCCGTTTTCCCGACAGCGAGGCTATGTTGACGATGCGCCCCGCGCCTGTCTGTTCGAGATGAGGCATGCAAAGGCGCGTGAGGCGCAAGGGAGCCTTCACATTGACGGCCCAGAGCCGGTCAAGGGCCTCGTCATTGTCGTCCATCAGCGAGACATGCTCGCCGAGGCCGGCATTGTTCACGAGAGCATCGATCCTCTGGAACTTTTCGGCAGCTGCAGCCACCCATCGCTCCGATGTGGCCGGTTCAAAAGCGTCGAAATGCGCATAATGTAACCTGCCGCTCTCAGGGCCGAGCTCGGCTTCGAGCGCCTGGATGTTGCGCGCGCCGAGGCTGAGACGGTAGCCGTGCCCGATGAGTTCGCGGGCGATCGCCAGACCAATGCCGCGGCTTGCGCCCGAAATCAGCACCACGCGTGAATGTTGTTGCGTTGTCATTGTCCATTCCCCTGTCGCGACTGCGTGGTCACGCATTCGTTTGCATGAACGGTATGCGCGCTTTCGGTTTCTGACAAGCCGGTATTTGATAGAAATTCCAAAAAAAGCTTCAAAAACTATCATCAATAGAAAGTTTCTACCAAAATACAAACGTGTGCTTGACGGAGTTTGGCGCTTTGTGCCTTAATACTCCAAAATATGCGCATAAGCGCTCAAAAACTACGGGAACGGGTCCGCCGATAACGGTGGGCAGAAATCGCAGATCGGATGTGCGGTATGCCGGGTAGGGAAATTCTGAAAATCGACAATCTTTCCGTCGCCTTCCAGACGGGCGAGGGCCTGCGCGCTGCGGTCAATGGCGTGTCGCTTTCGCTGGTCGCGGGTGAGATCCTGGGTCTTGTCGGCGAAAGCGGTAGCGGGAAAACCATTCTGTCGCTTGCGGCAATGGGGCTTCTGCCGCCCAATGCCGTCGTCACAGGCGGACGCGTCGAGTTCGACGGCGAAAACCTACTGACGGCTCGTCCGGACATCCTGCGAAAGCTGCGCGGCAAGCGCATCTCGATGATCTTTCAGGATCCGATGGCCTCGCTGGATCCGGTCTTTTCATGCGGAAGTCAGATCATCGAGGCGATCCTTTTGCATGAGCGGATGAGCCGTCGCCAGGCTGGCGAGTGCGCCGCCGATCTGCTCGCAAGGGTCGGGATCGTCGATCCAGCGCGCTGCATGCGCTCCTATCCACACGAGCTTTCCGGCGGTCAATGCCAGCGCGTCATGATCGCCATGGCGGTGGCCTGCAAACCGGACGTTATCATCGCTGACGAGCCGACGACAGCACTTGACGTTACTGTCCAAAAGCAGGTGCTCGGTCTGTTGCGCGACCTCAACAGGGAGATCGGCGCCGCTGTCCTGCTCATCACGCATGATCTAGGCGTCATCTACGAGGTCGCCGACCGCGTTGCCGTTATCTATCGCGGCGATCTCATGGAGGAAGCCGTCACCGGCAACCTCTTTGCAGCACCCGGCAGTCCTTATACCAAGGCGCTGATAGCCTCGATGCCGTCGGTTTCCGCGCCGAAGAGCCGGCTACCGGTCATCGGAAGAGACGCAAGCGGTGCGATCGCGAGCGTTGTGGCAGCGCGACCTGCCGAACGCAAGCTGCGGGCGCCGGGACCGGAAAACGGCATACTCCTCAATATCCGCAATCTGACGAAGACATTCTGGACACGCGAGAGCGCGCTGTCGCCGCCCCAACCCTTCCGGGCCGTCGATGCTGTCAGCCTTGTTATTCCGGCGCGCTCCACGCTCGGACTTGTCGGCGAATCCGGTTGCGGGAAATCGACGCTCTCCCGGCTGGTCATGCGCTTGATGCAGCCCGACAGCGGTGCGATCGAATTCGATGGACGCGATCTCGCCTCGCTCGACCGCGACCGGCTACGCGCTGCACGGCGCGACTTTGCGCTCGTCTTCCAGAACCCATATGGCTCGCTTAATCCGCGCCAGACTGTCATGGACCTTGTCGCCGCGCCGATCGACATCCACGAGAAGGGGCGCAATCGCCAGGCGACGGTCGCAAGGCTGCTGGATGCCGTGGGGCTGCCGCGCGATGCCATGCGTCGCTATCCGCACGAGTTTTCGGGGGGACAGCGCCAGCGTATCGTCATTGCCCGGGCTCTTGCCCTCAATCCGAAACTTCTCATCTGCGACGAGGCGGTCTCCGCGCTCGACGTGTCCGTTCAGGCACAGGTCCTCAACTTGCTTCAGGATCTTCAGGAAGAATTCGATCTGACCTATCTGTTCATTTCCCACGACATGTCGGTCGTGCGCCATGTCAGCGATACGATTGCCGTGATGCAGAAAGGCAGGATCGTCGAGACAGGCCCTGCCGCAGATGTCTTCGACAATCCCAGGGCCGACTATACCCGCACGCTTCTCAATGCCGTGCCCAAGATCGGCGCGACCCTACCAAATGCTCTGGAGGCGCGCTGATGGAAACCCTGTCGACATTCGTCATCACGCTCGGATCGAGGCTCGTCACGGCGCTGATCCAGCTCTGGGTCATCGCGACGCTCGTCTTCTCCATCATGTACATCATGCCGGGGGACCCGGTCTTGCTGCTGCTCGGGCCGGAGAGCAATCCTTCGCCTGAAACTGTTGCCGCCATGCGCCATCAGCTCGGTCTCGACCAGCCAGTCCTGTCCCAATATTTCAAATGGCTCGGCAATGCGGCAACCGGCGATCTCGGCAATTCTCTCGACGGCGTTTCCGTCATGGAATATGTGTCCTCCAGTCTTCCAAAGACTATGGAACTTGCGAGCGCTGCAATCGTCCTTGCCGCCATCATCGGAGTGCCCGTCGGCATCGCTGCCGCCCTGCGGCGCGGCCGATTCCTCGACGGTCTTCTGACATCGCTTTCGACTCTCGGCATTTCGGTGCCGGTCTATATTCTCGGGTCGCTTCTCATTTTGCTGCTGAGCCTCAAGCTCGGTTGGCTTCCCTCGAGCGGCTATACGGACATTTCGCGCAACGCCTTCCTGCATTTCCAGAAACTGATCCTACCGGCGCTCACACTCGGCCTCGGTCTCGCTGCCTCAATCGCCCGCATGACGCGCTCGTCCATGCTGGAAATCCTGGGGCGCGATTTCGTGCGGTCGCTTCGGGCGAGAGGCATGCGCGAACGGCGCGTCATCTGGCTCCATGTTCTGCGCAATGCAGCGATCCCGATCGTGACGATCATCGGCCTGCAGCTTGGCAATCTGATGGGCGGCACGGTGCTCGTCGAAGCTCTCTACAATTGGCCCGGGCTGAGTACCCTTCTCGTCACAGCCGTCTCCAACCGCAACTATCCCCTGGTGCAGGGCAGCATCCTGACCATCGCGGCCCTGTTCATCCTGATCAATCTGTGTGTCGACATCCTCTACAGCCTGCTCGATCCACGAATCCGCCGGAAGCGCGCCTGATGACGAACATCCTCTTTCGCCGACCGCTGGTCGCATCCAGTCTCATTGTCGTGGTGGCGGTGCTCGCGATAGCAGCGGCCGGTCCTCTGCTCGCCCCCCACGATCCCCTCGCCATCAACCAGAATGCGGTCAACCAGGCGAGTTCGACGCAATATCTGCTCGGCACCGACGAGTTCGGTCGCGATATCCTATCGCGTCTTCTGGTCGGCATCCGCCCGACCATCCTGGTAGCCGTCATTTCAACCATAATCGCCGCCATCGGCGGCACGGCTTGCGGCATCGTCGGCGCCTACAGTCGGCCGGTGTTGGCCTTTTTCGTCATGCGCGGCGTCGATATCATGCTGAGCTTTCCGGCAATCCTGCTGGCCTTGCTTGCCGTCGGTTTCTGGCGCAGCGGCGTCGTCAGCCTCAGTGTCGTCATCGGCATCATTTTCATCCCGCAATTTGCCCGCGTTGCGCAATCGGCCGCCCTTCAGGTGATCAGACAAGAGTTCGTCGAAGCCGAACACGCAATGGGAGCGCGCTATCTTCGGGTCGTCTTGCGGGCGATCCTGCCCAACATTCTCTCGCCATTGGTCGTTCAGGCCACATTGACGATCGCAGCGGCGATCCTGCTCGAATCCGGCCTGAGTTTTCTCGGTCTCGGCATCGTGCCACCCGAACCCTCATGGGGCCAGATGATCGGCACGGCGCGTGGTTATCTCAGCCAGAATCCGATGTATGTCGTCTGGCCCTCCCTCTGCCTTGCGGTCACCGTCCTCGCCATCAACGTCCTCGGCGACGCGCTTCGTGACCATCTCGATCCGAGACTTCGCGAAAACTGACAGTCATCAACAAAGAAAGGGAACATCATGAAGAGAATTCTCCAAATGGCTCTCGTTGCAGGCCTTCTGGGCTTGACCGCGACAAGTGCCCTCGCCGGCGGCACCCTCTATTTCGGGCTTTCGGGAGAGCCTTCGACCCTCGATACGGTCATTCAGCCCGGTACATCCGGCCGCACCGTCAAGCTCGCCATCCATCGCGGACTTGTTAATTATGGCGTCGATGGAAAGATCACGCCGGAGCTTGCCGAAAGCTACGACATCAGCCCCGACGCGAAGGAGTTCACTTTCCATCTCCGTCAGGCCAAGTTTCACGATGGTTCGCCGGTGACAGCTACAGATGTGAAGGCATCGCTGGAAAGAATTCTCGATCCAAAGGGAAAGGCGGCGTTCCGCAATGAGCTTTCGATCATATCGAAGATTGAAACCCCAGATGAAAAGACCGTAAAACTGACCCTGTCGAGCCCATCGGTTGCGCTTGTCGACTATCTGGCGCTGCCGGAATCCGTCATTGTGCCGGCGGCCTGGCTTGCCAAGAATGCCGACAATCCGACCGCCTCGCCGATCGGCGCCGGTCCCTTCAAATTCGCAGGTTGGACGCGCGGACGGGAGATCGTCGTCAAGAAATTCGACGACTACTACAAGCCAGGAAAGCCGGATCTCGACGAAGTCCACTACGTCTTCTACAGCGACGAAAATACCCGTGTGAACGCCCTGAAATCGGGTGACGTCGACATTATCGACTATGTTCCGGCTAAGGATGCAGCGGATCTCGAAAAAGGCCCCGATACTGAGCTTTTGAGAAACACGGGTCCCTTCATGGGGCTTCAGTTCAATACAAAATTTGAACCGTTTTCAAAACCAGAAGTTCGTCAGGCCATCGCCTATGCCGTGGACCGCAACGTGATCATCAATACTGCCTTCAACGGCCTCGGTAGCCCGATTTACGGCATCGCCATTCCAAAGGGCTATATGGGCTATTCCGAATCCAAGGCGAACTATTTTTCACACGATATCGAGAAAGCAAAAGCACTGCTCGCCAAGGCTGGATATCCGAATGGCTTCGAGGCGCGATTGCTCGCATCCTCTCAATATAGTTTCCACCAAAATACAGCGATCGCCATTCAGTCGGAGCTCGCCAAAATCGGCATCAAGGTCAAGCTCGATTTGCCGGACTGGGCTAGCCGCATGTCCAAGGCAACCTCTGCCGATTACGATTTTACGGTGCTCGGCAGCCTCGGCGAGATCACTGACGCCGATTGGCTGAGCAACTACTACTATGGTGGCGACAAGCTCGTTCGGACCAACAATTCTCCATATTTCAACGATCCGCAAATCAATGAGCTGCTCGACAAGGGCAGGGCGACCGTCGACAAGGACGAAAGAGCGAAGGTCTATGACGCCTTCGTCGACAGAGCGCTTGAACTGTCGCCGCTCGTCTATTTCATGTGGCGCGAACAGAACTACGCAGTGAAGAAAGGCGTGACCGGCTTTACGAATATGCCGGGCTTCCTGACGTTCCAGTCGGGCCTCAGCATCGAGAACACCAAAGTGGAATAAGACAACAGCTACCGGACGCTTTGGCGTCCGGTAGCATCAATCTTTGCCGTTCTTCATGGTCCATCATTTTAATCGGGGCTGGACGTTCGCCGCGGAGCAAGGACGAGCTTTCGCGGATGACGAGTGCGCCCGGAAGGAGCGTCAGGGTCGGAGGGGGCAAGGGACCGTGCGTCTCCATGAGTGTGATCAGCGTTCGACAGCCGCTTTGGCCAACGTTGCGCCGTTGTTGCGAACGCTGGTGAGAGTCGTATCAGAGAACTCTCCGAACTCGATGTTGTCACAGCCCACGATGGACAGCTCTTCGGGAACGGACACGCCATTGACCTTCGCCCAACGCGAGCTGCTGCACTCGGCCACGACACGGTATCGGCATTTTCCTAAGGTTTCTCGGCGCTTGCCATCGCGCTTGCGGTTACGATAGCCTGCATCGGCTAAGACCGAAGCATGTTCATCGATCCTTGCCCTGCACCGTACGCGGGACTTTCTTGTCCAACGGCGAACCCAGATCGGCAACGAGCTCGCGCTCAGGCTGCGACGACGCGTTCGAACATCTCATACAGATCCTCAGCAAAGCTGCGCAGCACCGTGAGCTCGAAGCGCATCGCCTGCGTGCGCGTCAGCTGGACGGAGACATGTCCGAAAAGTGTGACGGCCGATTGGCCGACGGGGAAGGCGGCGCGATCGAGATCGACTGCCGTTCCCCGAGCGAGCACGTCCGCAGCGCGGGGACCGGAAAGAGCGATGCGGATGCGGCCATGGCTCTGGTCGCAGACAAAGCCTCTGCCTCTCAAATGATCGGCAAGGAGCGTGATATGCGAGGGTGGCAGGCTTTCCTCGCCCGTTATGTACCATTGCTGATAACCGGCCTGCCGCACAGCGCTCGTTGCCAGTCCAGCGGCAGAGAGCGCGTTGATGAGGCTATCGCCATCGATTGCGCCCATGACATGCAGGAGGTGGCCCTCCGGCAGCGGCTCCAGCCGAATGCCGGAGCCTTCAACTGTCTCCTTGCCCGTGAGGGCCGGCTTGTGTTCGGGACGTTCAGGCATGGAGCTTCTCGTTATCGGGATCGATGAAAACGGGACTGCAGAGCACCGCCTCGGTGAATTCGTTTCTCAGGCCATTCCAGATTAAGACCTTTTCGCCTATTCGCTCCGGCCCGTGCTTGACGAGCGCAAGGCCGATCGTATGGCCAAGACTCGGCGAAAAAGCACTCGAGGTCACATAGCCCTGGTCGTTTTCAAGAGTGGCGGCGGCATGTTCGGCAAGGATGTGAGAACCGGTGCGGAAGCTCGTCGCGGGATCAAGCGGCTTGACGCCGACGAGGCGGGGGCGGTCCTCGGCCTGCAAACCTTCGCGGGCGAGCATCGCCCTGCCGATGAAGTCGGGCTTGGTGGCCGAAACCATGCGGGCGAAGCCGAGATCGCCTGGCGTCACCGTTCCGTTGATCTCGGCATGGGTGACATGGCCCTTCTCGATGCGCATGACCCCGAGCGCCTCGGTACCATACGGGCAGATGCTGTGCGTCTTACCTGCCCGCATGATCTGGTCGGCGACCCATTCGCCGTAGCCGGCGGGCACGGCAAGTTCATAGGCGAGTTCGCCGGAGAAGGAGATCCGGAAGAGTCGTCCTTCGAGCGAGCCGCCGAGGAGCGAGACCACGCGAGCACTCATGAAGGGGAAGGCGGCATCGGAAATATCCTCGTCGACGATCTTGGAAAGGATCGCGCGCGATTTCGGGCCGGCGACCGCCATCTGCGCCCATTGGTCGGTCGAGGAGGCAAAACGGACGTCGAGCTCCGGCCAGAGCGTCTGCGCGCAGAATTCGAGATGGGTCAGCACGCCGGCGGCAAGCGCCGTCGTCGTCGTCATGAAGAAATGGTCCTCGGCGAAGCGGCTCGTCGTGCCGTCGTCGTAGATCATGCCGTCCTCGCGCAGCATGATGCCGTAGCGCGCCCGGCCGACCGGCAGCTTGGCAAAGCCGTTGCAGTAGACGCGATCGAGGAAGGCAGCGGCATCCCTGCCGAAGACCTCGATCTTGCCGAGGGTGGAGACGTCGCAAATGCCGGCATTCTGCCGGATGTTCAGAACCTCGCGATCGACGCTCTCTCGCCAGCTCGTCTCTCCCGCACGTGGAAACCAGGAGGAGCGGTACCACAGCCCGGTCTCGACGAAGACGGCGCCATTCTTCTTGGCCCAGCCATGTAGTGGTGACCTGCGCACCGGCTGGAAATGACGACCGCGCGAGCCGCCCGTCAGCGCGCCGAAGGAGACCGGCGTATAGAAGGGACGGAATGTGGTGGTGCCGACTTCGGCAGGCGACATGCCGCGGGCCTCGGCCAGGATGCCGATGGCATTGATATTGGAAAGCTTGCCCTGGTCGGTTGCCATGCCGCTGGTCGTATAGCGTTTGGCGAGTTCGACATGCCCATATCCCTCGCGAACGGCAAGGCCAAGATCTTTGAGGTGTACGTCGTTCTGATAATCGACGAAGGCCTTGCCCTTTCCGCCCTTGACGGACCAGAGCGGCTTCGATGATGCCGCGGTTTCCTCGACAGGCGCGAAGGCGGCCACGACCTTTGCGAAGCCGATCGCCTGCAGTGCCTCGACGGCCTTGGCCGCACCATCGCCGAGGCAGGCCTCCGTCGAGCCGAGCCCGGCCGCGGAGCCGGCGATCGACAGGCCCTGCTGGCGTTCCGGCGCCAGGAAGGCTGCCCTTTCCTCCGACCAGACCGGCCTGGCGCGGCGATGGCAGGCAAGGTGGATGATCGGGCTCCAGCCGCCGGACATGGCAAGCGCGTCCGCCTCGATGCGCTGTGTTGCCGAAGCGGTCTCGATCGTGACATGGCGCAGGCGTTTGCCACCATGCGCGTCGCGCACCCGGCTGCCGTTCAGCACGCGGGCGCGTCCGGACCAGGTATTGTCGGCCGCATCACGGCTGTCGACGATGGCGGCGACATCGACACCGGCGGCTTCGAGCGCGCCCGCCGTGCGATAGCCGGACGCACTACTGGTGAAGATCACGGTGCGGGCGCCGGGCGTCACCGCCTGGCGGCCGAGATAGCTGTGCATAGCACCAGCCATCATCACGCCTGGAATATCGTTGCCGCCGAAGACGAGCGGCCGCTCTTCGGCGCCCGAGGCGAGGATCGCCTGTTTGGCGATGATGCGCCAGAGGCGCTCGATGGGCCGATGCGGATCGGGTAGTGCCACATGTTTTTGCACGCGCTCGACAGCGCCGAAGACATTGTCGTCGTACCAGCCGACGGCCGTGGTACGTGGCAGGAGACGGACGTTCGGCAGACCCTCGAGTTCATTGAGCATGTCCTGCAGCGCGGTGCCGCTTTCGAGGAGCAGGCTGCCGCCGAGCGCGAAACCTTCGTCGGCGACGATGACGCGGGCACCAGCGCGTCCAGCCGTCAGCGCCGCTGCAAGGCCGGCAGGCCCCGCGCCGATGACGAGCAGGTCGCAGTGAGCCCAGCATTTCTCGTAGGAATCCGGATCGGGCTCGTAGGACGCCTTGCCGAGACCGGCGGCTTTGCGGATCAGCGGCTCGTAGAGCTTTTCCCAGAGGGCGGCCGGCCACATGAAGGTCTTGTAGTAGAAGCCGGCGCTCAGGAAGGGCGACAGCAAGCCGTTGATGGCGCCAATGTCGAAGCCGAGCGAGGGCCAGCGGTTCTGGCTGCGGGCGATGAGCCCGTCATGGAGTTCGATCATCGTGGCACGTGTATTGGCCTCCGTGCGGCCGCCAGTGCCCGTCGTGACGAGCGCGTTGGGCTCAGCCGCGCCCGCCGTCAGGATGCCGCGCGGCCGGTGATACTTGAAGCTGCGGCCGACGAGCTGGATGCCGTTGGCAAGAAGGGCGGAAGCGAGCGTATCGCCGGGATGGCCGGCCAGTTGTCTGCCATCGAAGGTAAAGTTCAGCGTGCTCGATCGGTCGATCCGCCCACCGCCGGGAAGCCGCGAACTCGTCATGCCGCACCTCCGAGCTTGGCAATCGCGGCATCGCTGACGGTGTGAACGGCGTGGGTGACAGTGTCGCGTTCGACAACCAGCCAGCGCCGGCAGCCGGAGGAATGGTGCCAGTACTCCTTGTGCCGTCCCCTCGGATTGTCCCGCAGATAGACGTAGTCGTACCAGGCGTCAGCGCCGGCATCGGCTGCCGGCCGGGTGAGGCTTGCATCGCCACGGATGGTGAATTCCTCCTTGGGACGGATGCCGCAATGCGGGCAGGAAATCAGGCTTGCCATGGCGTCATGTCCTCAATGCAGGTTGGGCTGGGCGCCAACGCCCTTTTCGTCGATCTGGTAGCCGCGCCGGAAGCGGTCGAGGCGCAGTTCCCGCGCCGTCTCGTGCGGCTCGTTGCGGGCGATCAGATGGGCGTAGCAATAGCCGGAGGCAGGTGTGGCCTTGAAGCCGCCGTAACACCAGCCGGCATTCAGGTAGAGATTGTCGATATGGGTGCGGTCGATGATCGGCGAGCCGTCCATGCTCATGTCCATGACGCCGCCCCAGCTGCGCAGATATCTGACCCGCGTCAGCGATGGGATCATTGCCACGCCGGCTTCGGCGACGTGCTCGACAGTGGCGAGATTGCCGCGCTGGGCATAGGAATTGTAGCCGTCGATATCGCCGCCGAAAACGAGGCCGCCCTTGTCCGACTGTGAAACGTAGAAATGGCCGGCGCCAAATGTGACGACGGTGTCGATGAAAGGTTTCAGCCCCTCGGTGACGAAGGCCTGCAGCACATGGCTCTCGATCGGCAGACGCAGGCCCGCCATGTCGGCGACCACGGTGGAATTGCCGGCGGCAGCGAGCGCCAGCTTGCCGCAACCGATGAAGCCCCTGGTGGTCTCGACGCCTGTCACACTGCCATTCTCGCCGCGAATGCCGGTGACCTCGCAATTTGTGATGATGTCGATGCCGCGGCTGTCGGCGCCGCGGGCATAGCCCCAGGCGACCGCATCGTGGCGCACCGTGCCGCCGCGCGGCTGGCGGAGGCCGCCCATGACGGGGAAGCGGGCATTGTCGAAATCGAGGAAGGGCAGCATCTTGCGGACCGCGGCCCGGTCGAGGAGCTCTGCGTCGACGCCGTGCAGGCGCATGGCATTGCCGCGCCTTGTATAGGCATCGCGCTGCGCATCGGAATGAAAGAGGTTCAGCACGCCGCGCTGCGAAACCATGGCGTTGAAGTTGAAATCCTGTTCCAGCCCTTCCCAGAGCTTCATCGACAACTCGTAGAAGGGGTTGTTGCCGGGCAGCAGGTAGTTGGAGCGGATGATCGTCGTGTTTCGGCCGATATTGCCGGAGCCGAGATAGCCCTTCTCCAGCACGGCGACGTTGGTGATACCGAACGTCTTGGCGAGATAATAGGCCGTCGAAAGACCATGGCCGCCGCCACCCACGATGATGACGTCATAATGCGGCTTCGGCGAAGGCTGGCGCCAGGCAGGTGCCCAGCTGTTGTTGCCGCGAAGCCCGTTTAAGAAGATGGAGAGAGCGGAATAGCGCATGGATAGATCCGGTGGGAGCTGGTGCCATGATGCCAGAAAGGCGAGGTGTGACTTGCCTGTTTAGGACATTTATCGATAAGAAAGGGACATGGCGTCTATCGAAACAAAAAACCTGCATTCCATCGGCTTCATTCTTCTGCCGGGATTTGCCCTGATGTCCTATGCCTCGGCGAGCGAGCCGCTGCGCGCGGCCAACCTGCTTGCCGGGCGGGAAATCTACCGCATCTCATGCTTTTCGCCGGAAGGCGGGGCGGTGTTGTCTTCCGGCGGCGTACCCGTCCCGGCCGCGCCGCTTCCCGGTCGCGGTTTCGGGCTCGGCACTGTCTTCGTCTGCGCCGGCGGTTCTCCGCGCGACTGGCACTATCCGGCCGTGCTTTCCTGCATACGGCAGCTCGCGCGCGAAGGCGTACGCATCGGCGGCATTTCGGGCGGTCCCTATCTGCTGGCCGCGGCCGGGCTGCTGACAGGCCGTGACTTTACAATCCATTGGGAGCATGCGCCGGCGCTTCTCGAAGCCTTTCCCGACCTGTCGCCGCGCCAGGCGCGTTTCGTCGTCGACGGCAACCGCATTACCTGCGGCGGCGGCATTGCGCCGCTCGACATGATGCATGCGCTGATCGCCGAGCGTATGGGGCCGGATTTCGCCCGCCGGGTCAGCGACTGGTTCCTGCATGCCGAGGTCGCTCAGCCGACAGCGCCGCAGCGCGCTTCCCTTGCCGAGCGCTACGGCGTGCACCATCCGGGCTTGCTGAGCGTCGTAGAGAAGATGGAGGAAACCATCGAGATGCCGCTCAACCGTGCAGCCATGGCCCGCATTGCCGGGGTGACGCCGCGCCATCTCGACCGCCTGTTCGCCGCTCACCTCGATACGACCTTCCTCGAGCTATACAGACGCATCCGGCTGCAGCACGCCCGAAGGCTCCTTGAGCAGAGCCCGCTGTCGATCTCCGAGATCGCCATTGCGACAGGTTTTTCCGGCGCTGCGCATTTTTCGCGCCTCTTTCGCGGCCTCTACGGCACCAGTCCGAGTTCAGTCCGCAGGCTCTGACTTTCTTCAGGGTTGAGAAGATTTCACTCTGGCGATAGGGTGCTTGCAAAGAGCGAGTGCGCGAAGGACCGTGAATGAAGATCAAGCTGGATGAAACGTCGAGCCAGGAGCATGCCCATGCGGTTCGTCAGGCCCTGTCCCAGAATCCGCATGCGGTGCGCGAGCCGAAGGAAAACAATCTCGAAATGGCGATCGGCCATGAGGTTCGCGCCTATCGCAAGAAGCTCGGCATTACCGTAACCGACCTTGCTGCCGCGACCGGCATTTCGCTCGGCATGCTGTCGAAGATCGAGAACGGCAATATCTCGGCATCGCTGACGACATTGCAATCGCTCTCGCGCGCCCTCGGCGTGCCGTTGACGGCCTTCTTCCGCCGGTACGAGGAGCCGCGCAACGCCGTCTTCGTCAAGGCGGGGCAGGGCATCGAGCTTGAGCGCCGCGGCACACGCGCCGGCCATCAGTATAATTTGCTCGGCCATATCGACAACAACAGCAGCGGCGTGATCGTCGAGCCCTATCTCATCACGCTGACCACGGATTCGGATGTCTTTCCGACCTTCCAGCATGAGGGCATGGAGCTGATCTACATGCTGGACGGAGAGGTCGTCTATCGCCATGGCGACCAGCTTTTCCCGATGCAGCCGGGCGACAGCCTGTTCTTTGATGCTGATGCGCCGCACGGGCCGGAAAAACTTGTGAAATTGCCGAGCCGATATCTCTCCATCATCAGCTATCCGCAACGCGGCAAGAATGACTGACTTGCCTTAAAAGAAAAAAATATTCCTGCAGGTTGAAAACCCAAAACAGACCTGATAGTCATTTTGCAGACGCGAAATGGAGGTTCTGTCATGTGCGGAATTGTGGGTCTCTTCCTGAAGGATAAAAGCCTGGAGCCGGCGCTCGGCGCGATGCTGTCATCCATGCTGGTGACGATGACGGACCGCGGACCTGATAGCGCCGGCATTGCGATCTATGGCGCAAGCAGCGGCGACAGCGCCAAGATCACCGTCCAGTCCGCCAAGCCGAAGAAGGATTTCTCGGGCCTTGAGGCTGAGCTGGAGAAGGAACTCGGCACGGAGGTCTCAATCGACATCAAGAGCACCCATGCCGTCGTCACCCTGCCGAAGGACATGCTCGAAGAGGGCCGCGCCGCTATCGCCGAGCTGCGCCCCGACATCCGCATTATGAGCAGCGGCGACGCGATCGAGATCTACAAGGAAACCGGCCTGCCGAAGGACGTCGTTTCGCGTTTCGCCGTCAATTCCATGGCTGGAACACATGGCATCGGCCATACCCGCATGGCGACGGAATCGGCAGTCACCACGCTCGGTGCCCATCCCTTTTCCACCGGCTCCGACCAGTGCCTCGTCCACAACGGCTCGCTCTCCAATCACAACAACCTGCGCCGCGAACTCAAGCGCGAAGGCATGACCTTCGAGACTGAGAACGACACCGAGGTTGCAGCCGCCTACCTGACCGCAGAAATGGCCAAGGGCAAGAATCTCGGCGAGGCTCTGGAAGGCGCCGTCGACGATCTCGACGGCTTCTTCACCTTCGTCGTCGGCACCAAGTCCGGCTTCGGCGTCGTGCGCGATGCGATCGCCTGCAAGCCCGCCGTCATGGCCGAGACCGACCGGTACGTCGCCTTCGGCTCCGAATACCGCGCGCTCGTCAACCTGCCCGGCATCGAGGCCGCGCGCGTCTGGGAGCCGGAGCCTGCGACCGTCTATTTCTGGGAACGCTGAGGGCTGCTGCGGCCGCCCTCATCCCATCGGCTCGATTTCATTTCAGGACGATTTCATGCCCACATTCGATCTTGCGGTGACCCCGCTTCGTGACCTCAATCAAGCCCTGCATGACGTGGCGTCAGGCGATAACGACCTGCAGTTCGACGTCGTCAATCCGCGCGGCCACCATGCCGTCGCCGCCGGCGTGCATGCGCCCGTCAGCATCGATATCCACGGCAGCGTCGGCTATTACTGCGGTGGCATGAACGAGGAGGCGGTCATCACCGTGCACGGCTCGGCCGGTCCGGGTGTCGCCGAAAACATGATGTCCGGCCGCATCACCATCAAGGGTGACGCCAGCCAGTATGCGGGCGCCACCGGCTGCGGCGGCCTGCTCGTCATCGAGGGCAATGCCTCTTCGCGCTGCGGCATCTCGATGAAGGGCATCGATATCGTCGTGCGTGGCAATATCGGCCACATGTCCGCCTTCATGGCGCAGGCTGGCAACCTCGTTGTGCTCGGCGACGCCGGCGATGCGCTCGGAGATTCCCTATACGAGGCCCGCATCTTCGTGCGTGGCAAGGTCGAGAGCCTCGGCGCGGACTGTATCGAGAAGGAAATGCGGGCAGAACATATCGAGCTTCTCTCCGCTCTGCTCGCAAAGGCGGGCATTACCGATGCGCTGCCGGAGGAGTTCAGCCGCTATGGTTCTTCCCGCAAGCTCTACAATTTCAACGTCGACAATGCCGACGCCTATTGAGTTTATCGAGGTTTTCCATGAGCTATCAGAACCCGCCCACAAAGCCTCGCCTTTCGGCAACCTTCGATGAATACACGATGTCGGAAATCCGCCGCGCTGCGGCGACCGGCATCTATGATATCCGCGGTGGCGGCGCCAAGCGCAAGCTGCCGCATTTCGACGATCTCTTGTTCCTCGGCGCCTCGATCTCCCGCTATCCGCTCGAAGGTTACCGCGAGAAGTGCGGCACCAATGTCGTGCTCGGCTCGCGTTACGCCAAAAAGCCGATCGAACTCAAGATCCCGATCACGATCGCCGGCATGAGCTTCGGTTCGCTCTCCGGTCCGGCGAAGGAGGCGCTCGGCCGTGGTGCCACGATCGCCGGCACCTCGACGACAACGGGCGATGGTGGCATGACGGAGGAAGAGCGCGGCCATTCTGAGACGCTCGTCTACCAGTACCTGCCGTCGCGCTATGGCATGAACCCGCGAGATCTGCGCCGCTGCGACGCGATCGAGATCGTCGTTGGCCAGGGTGCCAAGCCCGGCGGCGGTGGCATGCTGCTCGGTCAGAAGATTTCCGACCGCGTCGCCGAAATGCGCACGCTGCCGAAGGGTATCGATCAGCGTTCGGCAAGCCGTCATCCCGACTGGACCGGGCCCGACGACCTTGAGATCAAGATCCTTGAACTGCGCGAGATCACCAACTGGGAAAAACCGATCTATGTGAAGGTCGGCGGTGCGCGCCCCTATTACGACACGGCCCTTGCGGTGAAGGCCGGTGCTGATGTCGTCGTGCTCGACGGCATGCAGGGCGGTACTGCGGCAACGCAGGAAGTCTTCATCGAGCATGTCGGCATGCCGACGCTCGCCTGCATCCGCCCGGCCGTGCAGGCGCTGCAGGATCTCGGCATGCACCGCAAGGTGCAGCTCATCGTTTCTGGTGGCATCAGGAATGGCGCCGATGTGGCGAAGGCTCTGGCGCTCGGCGCCGACGCCGTCTCCATCGGCACGGCCGCCCTCATCGCCATCGGTGAGAATGATCCGCGCTGGGCGGCCGAATACGAGGCGCTGCACACGACGGCGGCCGCCTATGACGACTGGCATGAAGGCAAGGACCCGGCCGGCATCACCACGCAGGATCCGGAACTGATGAAGCGCGTCGATCCGATCACCGCCGGTCGTCGCCTCGCCAATTACCTCAAGGTCATGGCGCTGGAGGCGCAGACGATCGCGCGCGCCTGCGGCAAGAATCATGTCCACAATCTGGAACCGGAAGACCTCTGCGCATTGACGATCGAGGCTTCCGCAATGGCGCAGGTGCCGCTCGCGGGAACGAGCTGGATACCGGGCAAGGGAGGCTACTGATTTCTACCGGCCGGGCAAAAAGTCCGGCCGCTTCGCATCCATAACCAAAGTGTCTCTGAGAAATCCAAAGGGGAACGAGAATGACACTGGACCTTGCTGCTTTTGCGAAAGACAAAGGCATCAAATATTTCATGATCAGCTATACTGACCTTTTCTCCGGCCAGCGCGCCAAGCTGGTGCCGGCGCAGGCGATTGCCGGCATGCAGGAAGAGGGTGCGGGTTTTGCCGGGTTCGCTACCTGGCTCGACATGACGCCCGCCCATCCCGATCTCTTTGCCGTTCCCGATGCCACCTCCGTCATCCAGCTTCCCTGGAAGAAGGACGTCGCCTGGGTAGCGGCCGATTGCATGATGGAGGGCACTCTCGTGGCGCAGGCGCCGCGCAATGTGCTGAAGAAGCTCGTCAATAAAGCCGAAGCGGCGGGCAAGCGGGTCAAGACCGGCGTCGAGGCCGAATTCTTCCTGATCACCGCGGACGGCGAACAGATTTCCGATGGCCGCGACACGGCTGAAAAGCCCTGCTACGACCAGCAGGCCGTCATGCGCCGCTACGACGTCATCGCCGAGATTTGCGACTATATGCTGGAGCTCGGCTGGGGCGCCTATCAGAACGACCACGAGGATGCCAACGGCCAGTTCGAGATGAACTGGGAATTCGACGATGCGCTGAAGACGGCCGACAAGCATTCCTTCTTCAAGTTCATGGTCAAGTCGATCGCCGAAAAGCACGGGCTTCGCGCCACCTTCATGCCGAAGCCCTTCAAGGGCCTGACCGGCAATGGCTGCCATTGCCATATCTCGGTCTGGGACAATGATGGCGAGGTCAACGTCTTCGCCGACAGGACAGCCGAATTCGGCTTGTCGGCGGAAGGCAGGCACTTCCTCGGCGGCATCATGAAACACGCTTCGGCGCTTGCCGCGATCACCAACCCGACCGTCRATTCCTATAAGCGCATCAACGCGCCACGCACGACCTCGGGCGCCACATGGTCGCCGAATACGGTAACCTGGACCGGCAACAACCGCACCCACATGGTGCGCGTGCCAGGCCCCGGCCGCTTCGAGCTGCGCCTGCCTGATGGTGCGGTCAACCCCTACCTGCTGCAGGCAATCATCATTGCGGCCGGTCTTGACGGGCTGAACAGCAAGGCAGATCCCGGTCCGCATCACAATATCGACATGTATGCGGAAGGGCATCTGGTGAAGGACGCGCCGCGTCTGCCGCTGAACCTGCTCGATGCGCTGCGTGCCTATGACGCCGACGAGGGTCTGAAGGCTGCGATCGGAACCGAGTTCTCCGCCGCCTATCTCAAGCTCAAGCACCAGGAATGGAATGCCTTCTGCTCGCATTTCACCCAGTGGGAACGCGATAGCACGCTCGATATCTGAGCCGACCGGTTGAGGTTTTGACATCAAGCGCCTGCGGGCCGGAGCATCAACGCGCCGGCCCGGCTGGTGGCCTATGCTTCAAGTGACGAAGGAAGAGATGGCATGAAGAGCTACGTACTGACGGTATCCTGCAAGTCGACGCGCGGCATCGTTGCAGCGATCTCGGGTTATCTCGCCGAACAGGGCTGCAACATCGTCGACAGCTCGCAATTCGACGATCTGGACACTGGCCAGTTCTTCATGCGCGTCTCCTTCATTTCCGAAGAAGGCCTCTCCGAGGCCGATATCCGCGCCGGCTTCACCAGCATCGCCACGCGCTTCGGCATGACTTACGATTTCCACGACAGCGAGAAGCGCATGAAGGTGCTGCTCATGGTGTCGCGCTTCGGCCATTGTCTCAACGACCTGCTCTACCGCTGGAAGATCGGCGCGCTGCCGATCGATATCGTCGGCGTCGTCTCCAACCATTTCGATTACCAGAAGGTCGTCGTCAACCATGACATTCCCTTCCACCATATTCCCGTTACCAAGGCCAACAAGGTGCAGGCGGAAGCCCATATCATGGAAGTGGCTGAGCAGACCGGCACGGAACTGATCGTGCTCGCTCGCTACATGCAGATCCTGTCAGACGAGATGTGCCAGAAAATGTCGGGCCAGATCATCAACATCCACCATTCCTTCCTGCCGAGCTTCAAGGGCGCCAATCCCTATAAACAAGCCTATGAGCGCGGCGTGAAGCTGATCGGCGCCACGGCGCATTATGTGACGGCCGATCTCGACGAAGGCCCGATCATCGAGCAGGATACGGCGCGCATCACCCATGCGCAGAGTGCCGAAGACTACGTTTCGATCGGCCGCGATGTCGAAAGCCAGGTGCTGGCGCGCGCCATCCACGCCCATATCCACCACCGTACCTTCATCAACGGCAATCGTACCGTCGTCTTCCCGGCAAGCCCGGGCAGCTACGCCTCCGAGCGCATGGGCTGAGCCATGGTCAAGGTCATCGACGGCAAAGAAGTCGCGGCATCGGTCATCGAAGCCGTGAAATCGGCAAATGCTGCGCTTGAAGCCGCCAAAGGCATCAAGGCCGGGCTTGCAGTCATCATCGTCGGCGACGATCCGGCGAGCCACACCTATGTCAGCTCGAARAGCCGMATGGCCAAGGAATGCGGGTTCAAATCCATCCAGCACACGTTGCCGGTGGAGACAAAGCAGGAAGAACTTGCAACGCTCGTCGCCTCGCTCAACGCCGATCCCTCGATCCATGGCATTCTCGTGCAACTGCCATTGCCGAAACATCTCGACAGCGAGCCGATCATCCAGTCGATCCTGCCGGAAAAGGATGTCGACGGCTTGAGCGTCGTCAATGCCGGCAAGCTCGCGACCGGCGACCTGAAGACGGGCCTCGTCTCCTGCACGCCGGCCGGCGCCATGGTTTTCGTTCGTCGCACCCACGGTGAGGATCTTTCGGGCCTTAACGCGGTCGTCATCGGCCGYTCCAACCTGTTCGGCAAGCCGATGGCACAGCTYCTGCTSAAYGCCAAYGCGACRGTYACCATCGSYCATTCGCGCACGAAGAACCTCGCCGAGATCTGCCGCAACGCCGATATTCTGGTGGCCGCCGTCGGCCGTCCGGAAATGGTCAAGGCCGACTGGGTGAAACCCGGCGCCACYGTCGTCGAYGTCGGCATCAATCGCATCGCGGCACCCGAGCGRGGCGAGGGCAAGACCCGCCTTGTCGGCGACGTCGCCTTTGCGGAGGTCGCGCCGGTTGCCGCAGTCATCACGCCGGTKCCGGGTGGCGTCGGCCCGATGACGATCGCCATGCTGATGGCCAATACGGTGATTGCCGCCCATCGCTCGGCAGGGCTGACGCCGCCGATATTCTAACGAAAGTGCCGTTGGGACAGCCGACAAAAATCACCGGGATCGGCTTGCCACAGCGTGAAAGACGAATATAGTCAGGAAATAAATATTCCGTAGAGGAAATAAGAGGGAACGGAAATGGCATTATCTTGGCGTTTCTCCGCCTTGGCGGATCGGCATCGCGCTCTGGGATCGAAGCTCGAGGACTGGAGCGGTATGGGAACCGCCTGGACCTACGACAAGAACATGTCAGACGAGCATGTCGCGGTCCGCACCAAGGCCGGCATCATGGATGTCTCGGGCCTGAAGAAGGTGCATCTGGTCGGCCCGCATGCGATCGCCGTGCTCGACTATATCACCACCCGCGATATGACGAAGATCTATCCCGGCCGCTCGGTCTACGCGACCATGCTGAACGACCGCGGCCACTTCACCGACGATTGCATCGCCTACCGCACCGGCCCGAATTCCTGGATGCTGGTACACGGCTCCGGCTCCGGCCATGAGGAACTCATCAAGCAGGCAGCGGGCCGAAACTGCGCCGTGCTCTTCGACGACGACCTGCACGACCTGTCGCTGCAGGGCCCGATCGCGGTCGATTACCTCGCCAAATATGTGCCCGGCATCCGCGACCTCAAATATTTCCATCACATGCAGACGACGCTGTTCGGCGCTCCTGTCATGATCTCGCGCACCGGCTATACCGGCGAGCGCGGCTACGAGATTTTCGTGCGCGGCCAGGACGCCGTCATGGTCTGGGACCGGATCGTCGAGGAAGGCAAGGAGATGGGCATTATTCCCTGCTGCTTCTCCGTGCTCGACATGCTGCGTGTCGAAAGCTACCTGCTGTTCTACCCCTACGACAATTCGCAGATGTATCCCTTTGCCGACCAGCCGCCCGGCGACAGCCTGTGGGAGCTCGGCCTCGATTTCACGGTCAGCCCCGGCAAGACCGGCTTCCGTGGCGYGGAGGAACATGCACGGCTGAAGGGCAAGGAACGCTTCAAGATCTTCGGCATGCTGATCGATGCCGACGGCCCGGCCGATCTCGGTGATGAAGTCTATGCCGACGGAAAGAAAGTTGGCGTCATCACCTGCCCGAGCTATTCTGCGTTGACGAAGAAGTCGATGGCAATCGCCCGCC
The DNA here is from genome assembly GCF_056405875.1 of Rhizobium sp. P1_E6. Classification (NCBI taxonomy): domain Bacteria; kingdom Pseudomonadati; phylum Pseudomonadota; class Alphaproteobacteria; order Hyphomicrobiales; family Rhizobiaceae; genus Rhizobium; species Rhizobium sp. P1_E6. Next base: position 27,990 of record NZ_JBFUBG010000020.1, read on the forward strand.
TCGACGTCGACAAGGCTGTGCACGGCACGAAGCTTGAGGTGCGCGGCAAGACCCTGAAGACCAGCGCGACCGCCCATACACTGCCCTTCGACGATCCGGAAAAGAAGAAGAGGATTGCCGTAGGTTAAGGAGCTTGCGAATGCTCGTTGCAGGCATCAAGAGCCGACCAGTCTACAAGGGCTTGACCATCCAGCCGAACGCCCGGCGGCACATTTTCGCGCTCGAAGGGGAGGGTGCCAAGGCTCTCCTCGATCAACGGGCAGCACTTGACGACGCGGCCCTTTCCCGCAGCGAGGTCCTCTATGTCGCCCGCGGCTCTAAAGCGTCCGGCCTGGACGAGGCACTCCGCCATCTCGGCTCCGACATGTTCTTCACCGCGCCGACAATCGCAACGCTGCTCTTCCGATTAAAGGGTTCGCTCGCCACCGCCCATATGGGCACGCGGCTCTATATCGCGGGCACGGAAGGCTTCATCGGCCAGGCGATGCTCGTGGCGCTCGACTGCGGCATGGACCATGCCTCTGTCATTACTGAGCATCGCGGCTCGCTGGCCCGGCGCGTGCAATGCGTCCATTGCAAGGGCATCACCGACGACGTCACCAGCAGCCCGTTTGCCTGCAGCCATTGCGGGCTGACGCTTCTGGTGCGCGACCATTATTCGCGCCGGCTCGCCGCCTTCCAGGGCGTCAATATCGATGCGGAAGAGCCTGGCAGCGCGCCCGATCCGGAGGAGTTGTTCCTTTGAGCGGTGGTACAGAAATTCCCGTCCGCGTGGAGCGGATCACACCGATCGCCGAACGCGTCAAACGTTTCCGCTTTGAGCGCCTGGATGGCAAGCCGATGCCCTATTTTTCCGGCGGCGCCCATATCATCGTCTCGATGAACGATGGCGGCCATATGCGCCGCAACGCCTATTCGCTGATGTCACCGCCGCATGATTGCGCGGCCTACGAGATCAGCGTGCTGCATGTCGAGGATTCACGCGGCGGCTCCACCTTCATGCATGAGAAGGTCAGCGAAGGTGATGAGCTGAAGGTCAGCTATCCCGTCAACCTGTTCCAGCCGGACTGGCGCGGGCGCAAGCACCTTCTGATCGCCGGCGGCATCGGCATTACGCCCTTCATCGCGATGATGGAGCAGTTTTCCCGCGAAGGCGCCAATTTCGAACTGCATTATGCCATACGCACGCGCGACCGCGGCGCCTACTGGCGGGAACTCCAGGAGCGCTACGGCGGACATCGCATCAAGATCCATTGCGATGCCGAAGGCGGCGCCATCCCCCTGACGCGTCTGCTCGACAGCCAACCGCTCGGCACGCATCTCTATGTCTGCGGACCCTCGGGCATGATCGACGGTGTGCTGAAAACCGGGCTCAACGCCGGCTGGCCGGAGCAGAACCTGCATTCGGAACGGTTCCTGTCATCGCTGCCCGGCAAACCCTTCGCGATCGAGTTGCTGCGGTCCGGCAAGACCGTGAAGGTCGGCCATCACGAAAGCATGCTGGAGGCGATCGAGGCGGCGGGGGTCGATGCGCCCTTCCTCTGTCGCGGCGGGGCCTGCGGTCAATGCGAAACCGCAGTCGTCACCTGCGACGGCAAGCTGCTGCACAATGACATCTATCTGACGAGCGAAGAAAAAGCATCCGGCCGCAAGGTGATGATCTGCGTTTCCCGTTTCGAGGGAAACACGCTGCATCTTGATCTCTGACGGCATTGGGAAAGCGGAACAAGGAGACCGGACATGGCAATCGTCTTCAAGCAGGAAACCTTCCGGAACGATTTCAGCTATCGGAACAGCCCGGAAAACATCCGGCGTTTTCCGTTTCCCTTCGACCGCGACGAATACATGTATTCGGTCAATATGGAACCGCATGTGCACGGCCGGGCGGGAACCGTCTACGAAAGCCTGATCGACGTCGACGAGCATTACGTCGCCGAGATGCACGACCGGGCGCTGGTGTTGAAGGAAGATCCGCTGCGCTACCAGGCGCTGCCGCATATGATGAGCGCGCAGTGGGATACGCTCGAACTTTTGATGGAAGAGCAGGCGGCAGGTTATCCCGATCACTTCACGCTAATCCGCAACGGCGACCAGTGGCGCTGGATCAACCGCCCGCTCGGCATCGACGACAGCTTCACCTTCGGCGATGCTTCGACGCTGCCCTATGAGCCCTTCGAATATATCACCCGCCAGGCCCAGGGCGATTTCTGCATCGTCGACCAGCGCGACGGTAATCTCTGGATGGATGCCGGCATGGTGACGACGCAAGCCGACTGGTCGCTCGATTTCGATATCGGCATGAACTTCATGGAATGGCATGGGCCGGTGCCGCTCGCTCACCAGATCGGCGTCTTCGACCGGGCTTTGAAATTTCTCCTGAATCTGCAACAGGGCAAGCCGACGCGGCGCTTCAACTGGACGATGACGATCAATCCGCGGCTCGACACCAGCCCGGAGAATTATCACAAATGGGGTCCCGACCGCATGACGGTGACGCCTGACAATGTCGGCGAGAAGGTGCATCTGCGCGTCGAGTTGCAGAGCCTGTGGCGCCTGCCGCGCTCGAACGCCATCCTCTTCGTCATCCGCTGCTACCTGATGAATATGGAAGAGCTCGTTACCGTGCCGAAATGGGCGCGGCGCTTCCCGCGCGTGCTGAAGACGTTGCCGCCGGAGCTCATCGACTACAAGGGCCTCACCCGCTTCCGCGAGACGACGATCGACTGGCTTTCCAAATACGACGATGGGGCGCCAACCAGCCCCGGCATCTATCCGGACTGAGGCGCAGCGATGCGCACCAACGCCGTGCGTCTTCTCAGACGCGCAAAATAGGCAATGACATATAATCAAGAGGGGAATGCTTCATGACAAGAGTTGCCGTCATCGGCGCCGGTCCTTCCGGGCTCGCCCAGTTGCGGGCCTTCCAGTCGGCCGCGCAAAAGGGTGCGGAGATCCCGGAGATCGTCTGCTTCGAAAAGCAGTCCGACTGGGGCGGGCTCTGGAACTATACCTGGCGCACCGGCCTCGACGAATATGGCGAGCCGGTCCATGGCAGCATGTATCGCTACCTCTGGTCGAACGGGCCGAAGGAATGCCTGGAATTCGCCGATTATTCCTTTGAGGCGCATTTCGGCAAGCCGATCGCTTCCTATCCGCCGCGCGCCGTGCTCTGGGACTATATCAAGGGCCGCGTCGAGAAGGCGAATGTCCGCCATTGGGTGCGCTTCAATACGCCGGTGCGCATGGTGCGTTTCGATGAGGACACGAAGAAATTCGCGGTCACTGCGCACAACCGCCTCGAAGATCGCATGTACGACGAGGAATTCGACTATGTCGTGGTGGCGAGCGGCCACTTCTCGACACCGAACGTGCCTTATTTCGAGGGCGTGAAGACTTTCAACGGCCGTGTACTGCACGCCCACGACTTCCGCGATGCGCTGGAATTCAAAGGCAAAGATATCCTCATCGTCGGTCGCAGCTATTCGGCCGAGGACATCGGCTCGCAATGCTGGAAATACGGCGCGAAATCGGTGACGACGAGTTACCGCTCGAAGCCGATGGGCTTCAAATGGCCGGAGAATTTCGAGGAGCGGCCGCTGCTGACCAGGCTCGAAAACCGCACGGCGCATTTCCTCGACGGCTCGACCAAGGAGGTCGATGCGGTGATCCTCTGCACCGGATATCAGCACCATTTCCCCTTCCTGCCCGACGATCTCCGATTGAAAACCGCCAACCGCCTCTGGGCCGACCATCTCTACAAAGGCGTGGTCTTCGACAGGAACCCGCAGCTATTCTATATCGGCATGCAGGATCAGTTCTATACCTTCAACATGTTCGACGTGCAGGCCTGGTGGGCCCGCGATGTCATGATGGGCCGCATCACCCTGCCGCCGGAAGAGGAGCTTAAGGCCAATTTCGACGCATGGCGCGCCCGCGAGGAGACGCTTGAAGATGCCGAGCAGATGATCTGGTATCAGGGCGACTATGTGAAGGAACTGCTCGCCGAGACCGATTATCCCTCTTTCGACATCGAGGGGACGAACAAAACCTTCATGGAGTGGGAACACCACAAGGCCCACAACATCATGGGCTTCCGTGACCATGCCTACCGGTCGCTGATGACCGGCAACATGTCGCCGACGCATCACACACGCTGGGTCGAGGCGCTCGACGATTCCATGGAGGAATATCTGCGCAACTGATCTTTCCCAGGCTCCCGCGTAACCGAGAAAGGGTCGTCCGTCACGGCCCTGTCCGGCGTGTTTGAAATGAGACGAAGCAAACCCGATCTGCAACTCATTTTCTCAAGGCGTGGTCTTCATGGATTTTCAGAGCAGTGTTCTCGGCCGCATGAGCGGTTTTCTTTATCGCTGCCGTGCGGATGAAAACTACACGATGCTGGAGATGACCGATGGCATCGAACGCATCTTCGGCTATCCGGCCGAAGAGATCATCGGCAACAGCACACGCACCTTCACCTCGATCATGTGCGAGGAGGACGTGCCGCTAATGGATGAGGTCGTCGGCAGCGCGCTGGAAAGCCGCACCGACTGGACGATGGAATATCGTATCCGCCACCGCGAGGGACATCATGTCTGGGTGACGGAGACGGGCGGAGGCGTCTGGGACGAAAACAGCGAGCTGCTCTATCTCGAGGGCAGCATTATCAACATCGAGTCGCTCTACCAGCGCATTGACGAGCAGACTGCGGGTATGCGCATCACTGCCTCAAAGACCAACGAGATCCTGCACTCGCTGCGCTATCTGAAGCTGCTCGCCGTCAATGCCGGTATTGAGGCGGCAAGGGCAGGGACGGCGGGATCCGGCTTCGCCGTGCTCGCCGCTGAGATGCGTCAGCTCGCCAATTCCTCCGAAGAGGCCGCAAGGGCAATTACCAGTGCCCAGCGCAGGGCGGAATAAAGGTTTTTACGAACGCGGCCGGGTCTTCTGCGGGTCGTAGTGCGACAGCGGCACCACGGTCGCCGGCAGGCGTTTCTGCTGGCCATCGAGCTTGCCGATCTCAACCTCGGTGCCGATGGCGGCATGGGTGACGTTGATACGGGCAAGTGCGATCGTCTTGCCGAGGATCGGAGAGCGCGTGGCGCTGGTGATAACGCCGATTTGGGCGCGGCCAACATGAACGCAATCGCCATGGCCGACCGCATCGTTCGCCTGTATGTCGAGACCGACCATCAGGTGGCGCGGATGCTCCTTGCGGGCTATCAGCGCCTCGCGGCCGATGAAATCGTCCTGCTTGGACTTGAGCGGCACGGTGAAGCCGATGCCGGCCTCGAAGGGATCGGTCTGATCGTCGAATTCGTGATGGGCGAAGATGAGACCTGCCTCGATGCGGACCATGTCGAGCGCTTCCAGTCCCATCGGCTTCAGCCCGTAAGGCTCGCCGGCCTTCCAGACGGCATCGAAGACGGTCAGCGCATCCTTCGGATGACAGAAGATCTCGTAGCCGAGTTCGCCGGTATAGCCGGTACGCGAGACGACCACAGGGGCGCCTTCAAAGCCGCTGATCCGGCCGACCGTGAAGCGGAACCATTCGAGCTCGCCGATATCAGGCTGGCGTGGTGCCGTCCAGATGATCTCCTTGAGGATGTCGCGGCTCTTCGGTCCCTGCAGGGCGATATTGTGCATCTGGTCTGTCGAGGAGCGGACCCAGGCCTTGAAGCCCTTCTTCTCGGCCTGTTCGCGCAGCCATATGCCGCTGTAGTCGTCGCCGCCGATCCAGCGGAAATTCTTGTCGCCGAGGCGGAAGAGTGTGCCGTCGTCGATCATGCCGCCGTGCTCGTAGCACATGGCGGAATAGACGACCTGTCCGGTCGACAGCTTGCGCACGTCGCGCGTCAGGCAGTATTGCAGCAGTTCCTCGGCATCCGGGCCCGTGACTTCGAATTTGCGCAACGGCGACAGGTCGATGACGGCGGCCTTCTCACGGCAGGCCCAATATTCCTCGACGGGACCTGCGGAGGAAAACCGGTTTGGCAGCCAGTAGCCGCGATATTCGGAGTAATCCCGCGTCAGTGCCGAGAGGCGGGGGTGGAAGGCGGTTTCCCGCGTCAGTTCTGCGTCGGCGTCAGGGGTCATGCGATAGGCTACCGCTCTTGAGAATTTTTCTTTTCCGGAGAAGGTGCGCACGTGGATATCGGTCGGATCCCAGCCGTTGGCGGCGTCGATATCGTCGGGGCAGGAGGAGGAGACGCAGACGAGATCGGTCAGCGCCCGCATCAGCACATAATCGCCCGGCCGCGACCATGGCTCGTCGAGATAAAGCTGGTTGTTGTGGTCGATATTCGTATTGTAGAAATAATTGAGCGCCTCCCAGCCCTTCCGGCCGGGTATGCCGTAGGGCGCCAGCACCGCATTGAAATTGTCGGTGCAATTGACATGGCCGGGATAGCCCATGTCGTCATAGTAGCGCGAATTGCAGGCGGTCGCGAAGGCATCATGGCGGCCGACCGTATCCTGGACGATCTCCACCAGTGGCTCGAAATCGCGGTCGAAAGCCTTGGACGGCAGGCCGGGGGCGGGATAGCTGCGGCCAAGCAGGGTGCGGGTGACAGTGGAATCGAGCGCAAGATCAAGGCCCTTGTCGACTTTGCGGGCGGAAAAGGCCTGGAAATCGGTGCATTGCCGGCCGTAGACATCGATGATCTGGATGAACTCTCCGGCACGGACGAAATAGGCCGATGCTGTCGCCGCCCTGATGCGGATGTCCTCGATCGGATCGGCCATCGGCTCGGGGAGGGCCGCGGCATAGTCGCGGATCAGCGTGCTGCGCCTGATGCGGATCTCGATCGGCGTTGCCGTATCCTGCGCGTCAGGCGACATCGCTGCTGCCGGTGCGGCGGCAATCAGCAGACCCTTTATCGTGACCGCAAACTCCGCCTTGCTGCCAGGAGTGGAGGCTTCGCTGAAAATGCGGATCGCACCTGCCGTGGCGAGATCGGCACAGCGTCGCTCAAGCGCCGTGCGGGTCCGGGCGGCGCCCTCATGACCTGAAGAGAGAATGGCCTTTAGTCCTTCGGCCGAACCGGTGAAGGCTGCGCCGAGGCCGGCCGATTGAAACTGGCCATTTTCGTCGAGGAAGGAAAGCTCGCAGGCCTGTCCACCTTCGCTGTCGATCAGGGTGACGTGGTCGCCTGCCTCGACGCGAACAACAAGGGATCCACCGCCCTTGCAGCGGTAACGCTCGACACCTTCGGGGAGCGCGGGGATACCGGGATAGCGAATGATGCTTGCCGACACGGGTCGCACCCCTGATATCCCGGGATGGAGATCTCGCATGTGGTCCTCATGAGATTGATGTGCCCTCCGGCACGGAAATCATGCTGACAAAATGCCGCCCGAAAGTAAAGGGATGTTGACTAAAAAGAAAATATCTTCACTATGCATAAAGGGTCGAGACTCGGAAATCCGCTCGGGAGCGCGGATCGAGAAAATGCCGGGCAGCCCATGCATGCCACGGGAGGCACGTTCAGGGAGACGTACGCAAAGTTACGTCCCGAACAAATAGAATGGGGAATTTCATCGATGACGGATATCGTGGACGCCGGCGTTGCCGCCGGCACCGAAGGTAAACTTATACGCGCGCTTGACTGGAAGGGCGCGTTCTGGGTGGCAGCCGGCGTGCCACCACTTGTTCTCTTCTCCATCGGCGGTATTGCAGGCACGACCGGCAAGCTCGCCTTTGTGGTCTGGATCATCTCGATGATCATGGGCTTCCTGCAATCCTTCACCTATGCCGAAATCGCCGGCATGTTCGGCAACAAGTCGGGCGGCGCATCGGTCTATGGCGCCACGGCCTGGCTGCGCTATTCGAAATTCATCGCGCCGCTGTCCGTCTGGTGCAATTGGTTTGCATGGTCGCCGGTGCTTTCGCTCGGCTGCGCCATTGCGGCCGGATATATCCTCAATGCCTTCTTCCCGATCCCGGCAGCGGATTCGCAGGCGGTCCTCGCCTGGATCAGCGCGCATGCCGCTTCAATTACGGCCGATAGCCCCCGCGTTGCCGAATATATTGCTGCCCATGCCGGCACTTCGCCTGAGGATGCGGTCAAGGCGTTGCTGAGCGCTGACGGTATCGCCGCGCTGACGCCGGCAGTCCGCAGCTGGTCACTCGTCAGCTTCAGCATTCCCTTCCTCGCCACCGCCAATATCAACGCCACCTTCTTCATCGGCGGCATCCTGATGCTGATCATCTTTGCGATCCAGCATCGCGGCATCTCCGAGACGGCGAGCGTCCAGAAATGGCTGGCGATCATCGTGCTTGTGCCGCTGCTCATCATCGGTCTCTATCCGATCATCAGTGGCCAGATCGTCAGTGCCAACGTCACCGGGCTGGTTCCGCCGACGGCGGCCTATGCCGGCACCGACGGTACCTGGAGCAATGGCGGCTGGACGCTCTTCCTCGGCGGTCTCTATATCGCCGCCTGGTCGACCTACGGTTTTGAGACTGCGGTCTGCTATACACGCGAACTGAAGAACCCGAAAACGGATACCTTCAAGGCGATCTTCTATTCGGGCCTTGCCTGCTGCCTGTTCTTCTTCCTCGTACCTTTCGCCTTCCAGGGCGTGCTCGGTCATGCGGGCATGCTTGCGCCGGGGATCATTGACGGGACGGGTGTCGCCGAGGCGCTCGGTGGACTGATCGGCGCCGGCCGTGTCGTCACCCAGCTTCTCGTCGTGCTGATGATCATGGCGCTTTTCCTCGCCATCATGACGGCGATGGCGGGCTCCTCGCGCACGCTCTACCAGGGCTCGAAGGATGGCTGGCTGCCGAAATATCTCGACCATGTCAACGAACACGGCGCCCCGACCCGGGCGATGTGGACGGACTTTGCCTTCAACCTTTTCCTGCTGGCGATCGCGTCCGATGCTGGCGGCTATTTCTTCGTGCTCGCCGTCTCCAATGTCGGTTACATCATCTTCAACTTCCTGAACCTTAATTCCGGCTGGATCCATCGCATGGATTCCGGTCATGTCGAGCGCCCCTGGAAGGCCCCCACCTGGCTGATCGGCCTCAATACCGTGCTTGCCTTCGTCAACGCGCTCTTCCTCGGCGCCGGCGCCAAGGTCTGGGGCTATGCCAACGCGCTCTGGGTCGGCTTCATCTTCGCCGCGCTTATCCTGCCGGTTTTCGCCTATCGCCACTATGTGCGCGATGGAGGCAAATTCCCGCCCGGTGCCATGGACGACCTCGGGCTCGTGGGCCAGGATCTCGGCGTCAAGAAGGCCGGCATGTTGCCATACCTCGCTCTTGCCGCTGGGCTCGCCATCGTCCTGATCGCGAACTGGATCTTCCAATTGCCCGTCTAGGGACTGTCCGGCCGGTATTCTGAAGGATTTCTCTGATGCGTGGCCTCGCACCAGAGAAATCTACGACGTTCGATACCAGCAAGCGGTACTCTCTTCGTCGACGGGATGCAGCACATGTTGACACGAGAGCGAGAAGATCGAAGCTATACGGGTCCCTGATCAATTCCTGGGCGAATTCGGACTGCGGCGCAGGCAGCGTTCGAGAGAAATTTGACAGTGCCCTTCCCTGTCGTCGATGAAGTCCGCTTCGAGGCGAAAGCCCTTCCATTTCGCGCAATCGCGTCGCAGGTCCGCTGCCGGTCGATCGATCACGCGAGATCCCCATCCTTCACTGGCTGGTGGGCGAGGATGTCGCGGGTGCAGCATCTGGTCCATATACCGGTCCACATGCAATCCTGGCCGGGCTGGGACCGGCGTTCGCGCATCGTCTTCATCGTCGATGGCATTGCACCGGCGGCGATCGAGCGATCGTTCAACGCCTTCAACGGGCTCGGTGCGGCACAACGCGCGCCGGAGCGGGTCGAGGAGATGCAGCCATGAGAAAAATGCCGACGCCGAAGAGTTTCCCAATACAGGGGGCCGGATCAAGCTGCGCATCCTGGGCACGGCGATCTCGCTGCTGGAAGAACTTCGGCTCGGTGTCGAGCGCGATCTCGGCATGGATATTAAATTCGACAACCAGGACTTCATGACCGCCCAGCACAAGGCGGCGCTGGAGCCGATGGCCTGCGACATCTACGACCAGTGCTTCCACAACCTCGACATCGTCTGGCACTGGCGCGCCGTACAGCCGATCGACATCGAGCGGATTACTCTCTGGAACGAGATCACTGATCTGACCAAGACGGGCCGCATCGGGCCGAATGCCCGGATCGGGCAGGGCGATCTACGAATTTGCCTTCTTCGGTGCATGCATTAAGTTACGTGGCGCGACGGACACACCGATGCGACCAGTGGCGATGCCACTGACCTGAGCGCAGAGGCCGGATGGTGACATGCGGATGGAAGTGAAATTGATGATCGTGAGCCGGCAGTGGGAACCGTGATAACAGCACCACTGTTCAAATCCATTCAGGGCCACCAATTCGGTAAGGCAGCTTACCGTCCGAGGCAGGCAATGTGGCCGCCGGTCTGCTCGCGAGCGTCAGAGGCGGGTGTTTCCAACAGACGTGACCTCGCGATGTGAGGGTGGTGTTGTGATAACGCGGAGGCGGTGCGGTGCTATCGCCTAATGTTGTCTAATCGTGCCAAGCCGAACTAAAGCATAGCCCGCACCGCCAATTTGAATCAAAAGGTCTGCTCTCATTTCCCTCTCGGTGACGACCTTGATTTTGGTCCATTTGTCTATCTTGGTATCGAGCGGAACAGGCAAGCCCTCTCGTAACAAGAGGGTGAACTCGGGCGCTCTCTCCGACTTATAGATGCAAATCCTCATCGCACGGCACCCCAACTGCACAGATTTATGACAGTTATATTGCAGTGCGCTATCTACTATTGCAATGCCGCAGAATCTTCTTCGCAAACATGCCCAGCTAGATTGCCGTCCTACCGGCAACATGCCGCCGCATCTTTTGGCTCTGGGCCTGAGTCCGACTTGACGGTCGGCCGATCAGCTTTCGCAAAGCTAGCAAGAGCACACCTCGCGTGACGATATAGTCGAGATCGGGTGATCGCTCGTGCGGCCGAGCAGGTAAGGAATAGTACACCTCGATCCGCAGTGACGAATGGCTAGCGGTGGCTAACAAGTCACGTGTTCGACCGGTACAGACCGCTTCGACGATCGTCGGAGACACTGCCGCGGCTGCGACATGAAATCATGCAGCGATGCGATCCCCAAAGTCGGAATCGTCGAATTCATGTTGTCTCGTCTTCCAGTATTTTGACAGGCCGGTCCCACTGGATGAGCACGACACAGCCGGTATCGCTCCAGACCGAATGCTCAGTGCCCGGCGCATTGACGATGTAGCAGCCGCGGCCGTAATCGCCCGCTTCGTCGGATTGGACCCCATCCAGAACGAGAATTGTCTCCAGACCCTCGTGCCGATGACGGGGAACCGAGGCGCCAGCCCCGTATTTCAACAGTGCCACGCCGGGCTGATCGCCTTCGAAGGGGCGTATCCAGTGGATCGTCACCTCCTCGCGGAACGGACCGAATTCCAGCTCCTTCCAGCCACCGGCTGTGACCAGTTCGCGGGTCGTTTCAGGCATAAGCGATGCTCTCCAGGATGTCGTCGACATGGGCCGTCCAGCCGACGATCGCACCCTGGGCGCGGATCATGGCGATGGCGGCCGCCTTGAATTCGGGGAAATAGCTTTCCGTCGCTTCTTCGGCGAGCAGACATTCGTAGCCGCGGTCGTTTGCCTCTCGCATCGTCGTCTGCACGCAGACTTCGGTTGTCACGCCTGCGAACACTAACTGTTTGATACCCTTCTGCTGCAGGACGTCGCAGAGCTCAGTGGCGTAGAAGGCACCCTTACCGGGCTTTTCGATGACGATTTCGCTCTTGAGAGGGGCGAGCTCCGGCAGGATTTCGGTTCCAGGCTCGCCGGTTATCAGGATGCGGCCCATGGGACCCTCGTCACCGATGCGGAGCGCTGGGTTGCCGCGGTTGCGTTTTGCCGGCGGCAGGTCCGATAGGTCGGGTTTGTGGCATTCCATCGTATGGATGACCGGCAGGCCGGCATCGCGGAAGCCCTGGATGAGACGTTTGACATCGGGCACGATCCTGGTGATGCGGCTGACATCGTTGCCGAGACTTGCGCCGAAGCCGCCGGGCTCGGCAAAATCGCGCTGCATGTCGATGACGATGAGGGCAAGCCTGTCGTGTTTCACCGGAAAGGGGAAGGGTTCTGCCTTGATCTCCGCCATCAGTGATGTCCCGCCATGTGGGCGCCGATGACGCCGATATCGGCGGATAGGGCCGGCGTCTCGTAAACCAGCTTGCCGTCGGATATCACCATGATGCGGTCGGACATTTCGAGCAGTTCATCAAGGTCCTCGGAAAGCAGCAAGACAGCGGTGCCCGAATTGCGGGCTTTCATGATGCGGGCCCGGATTTCGGCGACAGCCGAAAAATCGAGGCCGAAACAGGGGTTCGAGACGATGAGCAGATCCACCTCGCCGGTCAGCTCGCGAGCAAGCACGGCGCGCTGCACATTGCCGCCCGAAAGGGCCGCGATCGGCGAGGAAGAGGAGGCCGTCTTCACTTTGAAATCCGAAATCAGGTCCGTGGCGCGCTTCTTCATCTTGCCCTTGTTCAGCCAGATCGCGTCCTTGCCGTCGGCTTTCAGGTCGAAGGTGCGGAAGGCGAGGTTTTCGCTGACCGTCATGCGCGGGGCACAGGCGTTCTGCAACGGTTCCTCGGGGATGAAGCGGACATTGTTCTTGCGGGTCTCGGGCCGGGTCGCTCCGTAGGTCTCGCCGTTGACGCTGACACGGCCGGTATCTGTCGGCCTTTGGCCGGCAAGGATTTCCGTCAGTTCCTTCTGGCCATTGCCGGATATGCCGGCAATGCCGACGATCTCGCCAGAGCGGACCGTGAGATTGTCGATCTCGATGGTCTTGAGTCCCGATCGGTCTGGCGCCTTGATCTGCTCGACCGTCAGCACGTATCTGGCACTTTCAGTAACGGGAATGCGGGTGTCCAGTTCGGCCAGCTTGWCGTCGCCAATCATCATCGCCGCCATGTCGGCGGTGGAAAGCTCACCTACCTCGCCAGTGCCGACGAGCTTGCCGCGCCGCAGGACCGAAACGGCGTCGGCAAATTTCGTGACCTCGTGGAACTTGTGGGAGATCATCAGCACGGTCAGCTCGCCGCGCTTCGTCATGGCGCGCACGAGGCCGAGCATCTCGTCGGCCTCGGCGGGTGTCAGCACCGAGGTCGGCTCGTCGAGCACCAGGAAGGATCGGCCGAGATAGAGCTGCTTGACGATTTCGAGCTTCTGCTTCTCGCCGGCGGCAAGCTCGCTCACCGGGCGCTCGAGCGGGATCTTGAAAGGCATACGCTCCATGAAGGCGGCAAGATCCTTGCGCTCCTTCGCCCAATTGATGATGGCGGGCACTTCGGCGCGACTGATGACGAGGTTTTCGGCACCCGTCAGTGACGGGACCAGTGTGAAGTGCTGGTAGACCATACCGAGGCCATAAGTTGCCGCATCCTTCGGCGAAGCGATCGCTACTTCGCGGCCATCGACGGAAAGTGAACCCGATGTTGCGTGGTAGAAGCCCATGATGCATTTGACGAGCGTCGATTTGCCAGCGCCATTTTCGCCGAGCAGCGCGTGGAAGCTGCCTGGGGGCACCTTGATCGACACGTGGTCGAGCGCGGTGAAACTGCCGAAGCGCATCGTCATGTCGATAGTGTCGATGCCGACTGCCTTGCCGGATTGCGGAAGGGGGGTGTCGCGGACTGTGCTCATGGCAGCTGGCTCACGAGCGTTTGCGAATTGGAGACGGAGCCGAAGACCCCGCCCTGCATTTTGACCATCTTGATTGCGGCCAGATGATTGCCGTAATCGGTCGCGCCGCAGCAGTCTTCCAGAAGCAGGCATTCGTAGCCGCGGTCGTTCGCCTCGCGCATGGTGGTGGAAACGCAGACATCTGTGGTGATGCCGGTCAGGATGATGTTCTCGATGCGCTTCTGGTTGAGGATCAGTTCCAGATCGGTAGCACAGAAGGAGCCTTTGCCCGGCTTGTCGATGATCGTCTCGCCCTCGATCGGATAGAGTTCCGGAATGATGTCCCAGCCGGGTTCGCCGCGTGTGAGGATGCGCCCGCACGGACCGGGGTCGCCGATGCCTGCACCGATGCGCTGCGAGCGCCAGCGCTTGTTGGCCGGCAGGTCGGCAAGATCGGGGCGATGGCCCTCTCGTGTGTGGATGATATGGTAGCCCTTCGCCCGCATCGCGGCCAGCGTCTTCTTGATGGGATCGATGGGCGCTTGGACCAGCGAGAGGTCATAGCCCATGTGATCGACATAACCGCCCTTACCGCAGAAATCCGTCTGCATGTCGATGATGATGAGTGCCGTATTATCAGGCCGCAGGGCGCCGTTATAGGGCCAGGCATAGGGATCGGCGTCGATATAATGTCCTTTGGTCCTGACCGTGGCGTCCATCGTCTCTTCTCCTATTCACCCGCGAGTTTGAATGTTTCGCCGTAGGCGCGCGCTGGCTTGCCGAAGCCGCAGGACGTGCCATCCGTGACCTTGACTTGGTCCTCCCAGGGGAGGCGGTATTTGCCGGCGATGAGGTCGTGCATGTAGGTGTAGGGCGCGTCGCCTGCGCCGCCGGCAACGGCGACATAGCCGCGATGGCCGAACTGGTAGATGTTGTTTTCAACGCCCCAGCCGAGGCGGGCTTCGCGCACGAGGTCGGGGCGCACTTCGGCGGTGATGATCTCGTTGACGCGTCCCGATATCCCGTGAGCGATGATCGAGCCATCGAAATTGCAGATCATGCCTTCGCCCATACTGTCGAAGGTGCCGTCGGAGCCGCACATGCAGACGTTCGCCGTGACCATGAGATTGCAGAAGGCGTTCGACTGGTTGGTAAAGCGCCAGCTGTCGCGGATGGGTGCCGTATAACCGGCAGTGCGAATCATGATTTCCGCACCCCTGTAAGCGCATTCGCGGGCCATTTCCGGGAACATGCCGTCATGGCAGATGATGAGCGCGAGCTTTGCGCCCTTTGGCCCGTCGATGACGGGAATGCCGAAATTGCCGGGCTCCCAAGGCTCGACCGGCACCCATGGGTGCATCTTGCGGTAATAGAGTTTCAGGTCACCCTTATCGTCGATGATGATACCGGAATTGTAAGGCATACCATCCGGGTTCAGCTCCATGATGGAGAAGCATCCCCAGATCGCATTCTCCCTGCAGGCCTTCTTGAAGGCTGCGACTTCCGGTCCGTCGAGCGTGCACATGATCTCGGGGTTGATATCCATCGACAGGCCGTGCAGCGCATATTCAGGGAAGACGACCAGATCCATGCCCGGCTGGTTGCGGCGCGCCTTGCCGACGAGATCGACGATCAGCTGTGTCTGGCGGGCAAGATCTTCCCTCGTCACGGTGAGGGGGAGCTGCAACTGCACGAGACCGATGCCGACGCCGTGTTCCGATTTGTTCAGTCCGCCGAGGCCGTTCATGGCTTGGTTCCTTTCATGCTTATTTCGTCAGGGAAAGCGCCCCGGGTGCACCGGCGAGCGAACGTGTCGGCGAGGAGGTGGCGATCATGATGACCAGGGTCAGCACGTAAGGAGCGGCGTAGAAGAGATAGTAGCCTTGGGTGACGCCGACCGATTGCAGCGCCGGGCCAAGCGCACCAGCGCCACCGAAAAGAAGGGCGGCGAGGAAGCAACCGATCGGGTTCCAGCGGGCGAAGATGACGAGCGCCACGGCCATCAGACCCTGACCCGATGAAATGCCCTCGTTCCAGGATCCCGGATAATAGAGCGAGAGGTAGGCGCCGCCGATGGCTGCCAGTGAACCGCCGACGGCGGTTGCGAGCAGACGTACACGATCAGGATTGATGCCCATGGCGCGTGCGGCATCGGTGCTATCGCCAACGACGCGCAGGATCAGGCCGATCCGGGTATTCTTGAAGGCCCACCAAAGGATGAAGGCGAGAGCTGCGCCAAGCAGGAAGAGCACGTTGATGTTCAACGCCGCCTGGATCTGCGGCATGGTCGACCAGAAGCCGAGTGGTATCGCCGGCAGATGCGGGGCGGCAGGCTGGATGAAGGACTTGCCGAGGAAGAAGGCAAGCCCAAGACCGAACTGCATCATGGCAATGCCGATGGCGATATCGTTGACCTTCGGCCATTTGCAGATCCAGCCATGCACGAGGCCGAACGCCGCGCCCGTCGCCATGGCCGAGAGCACTCCGAGCCAGGGCGAATTGGTCATCACGGCGACGGCGTAAGCCGTCATGGCGCCGAAGACCAGCGTACCTTCAAGTCCAAGATTGATGCGGCCGGAACGCTCGGTGACAGTTTCGCCGAGGCTGACGAAAATGAAGGGCGTGGACACGCGGATGGCGCCTGCAAGGATGGCAAGGGGCACGCCCCATAGGCCGATGCCTGTCTCTTCCATCAGAGGCTCCTTTTCCAGAGGTCGGGATTGAACATCTTGAAGCGGCCGTAGAAGGTCTCGCAGAACAGGATGACGATGAAGAGCGTGCCCTGCAGTACCAGCACGGTGGCGTCGGGCAGGCCCATGCGGCGCTGAATAAGACCGCCGGAGGCATCAATGCCGCCGAGCAGGATCGCAACGGGGATGATCGCCAGCGGATTGTGACGGGCGAGGAAGGCGACGAGGATGCCGGTATAGCCGTAACCGGCGGCAAGCGATGCATTGGCACTGCCCTGGACGGCTACGACCTCGATCATCCCGGCAAGTCCCGCGAAACTGCCAGCGATTGCGGTGAAGCCGGTAATCAGCCTGCCGACCGGCAGGCCCTGGATCTGAGCAGCGCGCACATTGCCGCCGGCGATGCGGGCGGCAAAGCCGAAACTCGTCACTTCTATCAAAATCCAGGAGAGGATGCAGGCGATGATGCCGATGACGAGGCCCCAATGCACGTCCATGCCGGGGATGTTGCCGAGCATATATTCCGGCGGCAACGGCTTGGTCGATGGCTTGTTGAGGCTGGCGGGATCGCGCAGTGGCCCCTCGACGAACTGGTTCATCAGGGCGATGGCGATATAGGACAGCAGCAGCGAGGAGATCGTCTCGTTGACGCCGCGATAATGGCGCAGGAAACCGGCAAGGCCGATCCAGATGCCGCCGACCACCATGGCGGCGATGCCCATCACGATGAGGGTCAGGAGGACAGGTGCCGAGCCGGCCAGCGGCATGGCCATGGCTGCAGCGGCAACGCCGCCCAGCACGACCGCTCCTTCCCCGCCGATGATGACGAGGCCGAGGCGGGCCGGCAGGGCGACGCAAAGTGCCGTCAGGAGAAGGGGTGCGGCACGACTTAAGGTGTTCTGCACCGAAAACCAGCTGCCGAAGCCGCCGGTATACATGAGCTGGAAGAGCATCGCCGGCGATTTGCCGATCGCCAGTATGAACAGGGAAAAGAGCGCAAGACCGATCAGGATGGCTGCAAGGCCGATCATAGCAGGTTCGGCGTGTCGCGCGATCCATTCGAGGACGGGGCGCAGCGACGCCGGCTTTTCGGAAGCGACTGATAGTGCGGGATCATTGGCCTGAACGGTCATGGCGCTTCTCCCCTGACGGTTTACGCTGTTGACCCGACGACGCCCTCGACCAGGTAGTTCATGCTTTCGAGCTCGATCGCATCTTCGGCGTAGCCCTTGTCGGCCGCGACGACGGTCTCGCCCTTATTGTCCYTCAGTGGCCCCTTAAACACCGAGAAGCTCCCCTTCATCATCTCCACCTGGGTCGCTTCGAATGCCTTGCGACCCGCCTCGGAAACGCCAGGACCGAGCGCGCTCATCTTCACGAAGCCGTCCTTCAGGCCGCCGCGCACGAAGTTGCCGAGCTTCTCGCCCGCCTGTGCCTTCTTGACGAAGTCACTATAGACATTGCCCCAGGCCCATTCGGCGCCCGTGAGGTATTTCTCGGGCGCAAGCGGGCTCTGATTGGCGTGATAGCCGCAGACGAAGGCGCCTCGGCCGGCGGCCGTTTCCACGACCACCTTCGGGCTGTCGACATGGCAGGTGATGACGTCGGCGCCTTGGTCGATCAACACATTGGTGGCTTCGGCTTCCTTGACAGCGAGCGACCATTCGCCGGTGAAGATCACCTGGCAGGTGATCGTCGGATCAACGGAGCGGGCGCCGAGCAGGAAGGCGTTGATGTTCTGAAGAACCTGCGGGATCGGCTTGGCGGCAACAAAACCGATCTTCTTGCTCTTCGTCGCATGACCGGCCGCGATGCCGTTCAGATACTGCCCCTGGAAAATATAGCCGAAATAGGAGCCGGTATTGGCCGGGTTCTTGCCCTCCTGCCACAGTCCGCCGCAATGGCGGAACTGGATATCAGGATATTTGGCGGCCATGGCCAGCATATGCGGGTCGAAATAGCCGAAGGAGGTTGGGAACAGCAGGGTGGCGCCGTCGAGATTGATCATCGATTCCATCGTCTTCTGAACGTCTACCGTCTCGGGAACGTTCTCTTCTTCAACGACGGTGACGCCGGCCAGCGCCTTGACGGCGGCAGCACCCTCGGCATGCGCCTGGTTGTAGCCATTGTCATCCTTGGGGCCGACATAGATGAACCCGACCGTGAGAGCCGTCTGGGCAAGTGCGCGCGAGGAGAGGAAACCAGGTGCTGCGCCGACGAAAGCGGCGGCAGCAGAAGCCTGAAGGAAATGGCGTCGTTTCATGGAAAGGAGTCTGGTCATCGGAATGCTCCCCTTACGGCGGTCTTTGCCGTTTCGATTGGTTACTCAAAAGTGTATGCAACGGATGTGCCAGATTCTAATACTATGATTTTACGAGGAAATTTTTCGGCGTCCGGTGGATGAAATTGAAAGTGCATGCAATTTGATCGCCGAATAAGATCGAAAATTATGCATCGCATAAAAAATCATCCATCGTCATCGTTGGCGACGGATACCCCGCCAGCCCGAGCGACAGTCTCAGAATATAATGCTGCATTATCAACATGATACATCTGCATTGACTTTAAACAACCGAGCGGGCATGTGTATGCAGCCACAACAAGGTAGAATCGTTTCTTGAAGCAAGTCAGGCGCAGAGAGATCATCCGGGCTGGAACGACCGTCGAGCAGATGGTCCGGGCGATTGCCGACTTGATCGTCACAGGGCAGATGCTGCCGGGCGAGAAGCTTGATGAAGTCTCACTCGCTGTTCGTTTCGAGGTGTCGCGGACCCCGGTACGGGAGGCGTTGCGCGAACTCGGAGCGATGGGGCTTGTCGGTCGGGAGCCGAACCGCAGCGCAGTCGTCACCAACGTGACCGAGGCCTATCTGCATTCGATGTTTGAGGCGATGGCGGAACTCGAAGCGATCTGCGCCAGGCTCTCGGCCGAGCGCATGACAGTTGACGAGCGGCGCACCCTGGAACTGGACCACAAGGCATCGATGAGGCTGGTGCATGCCGGCGCGGAGGAAGAATATTCCGCCCACAATACCGAATTTCACACCCGCCTCTACCGAGGCGCGCATAATGATCATATTTTCGAGACAGTGACACAGACACGTGCGCGGCTCGCACCCTTTCGGCGAGCTCAATTCCGGCTGCCCGGGCGCTTGGCAAGATCCTACGAGGAGCACGGCCGGATCGTAACTGCCATCATGCGAGCAGATGGCCCCGTTGCTGCGCAGGCGGCATATTCCCATGTGGAAATTGTCAGCGATGCCAGCGTGGTGTTTGCAACGGCCGGGGAGGCGTGAGCGCGCGACGCCTGACCAGGTGCGTCGCATTGGCGAGAGTGCAAAGGCCACGAAGCACATGATCGCCATGGCCGCTCGCGGGATCTACTCTGCGGCTTCGATAAAGCGGTGCCGTTCATGGAGGAACTTCAAAACCGCTTCGCGACATTTGAGATATGTCCGGTCGGAAGCGAGTTCGATGCGATTGCGAGGGCGGGAGATGACCACGTCGAGCACTTCGCCGATGCGAGCCGCCGGACCGTTGGTCATCATCACGATGCGGTCGGACAGCAGCACCGCTTCGTCCACATCGTGGGTGATCATCACCATCGTGTTGCCTAGGCGAGCGTGGATTTCCATCACCGCGTCCTGAAGATGGGCGCGGGTCAGTGCGTCGAGCGCGCCGAAGGGCTCGTCGAGCAGCAGGATCTTTGGCTCCATGGAAAGCGCACGCGCAATGCCGACGCGCTGTTTCATACCCCCTGATATTTCCGAGGGTCGCTTATCTTTGGCATGCGCCATCTGCACGAGATCGAGATTGGCCATGACCCATTCATGCCGCTCGCTCTTGGTCTTCGTTCTGCTGAAGACCTTGGAGACGGCGAGATTGACGTTGTCGTAGACTGTCAGCCACGGCAGGAGCGAGTGGTTCTGGAAGACGACGGCGCGTTCTGGACCTGGCTGGTTGACCTCGCGGTTTTCAAGCAGCACGGCGCCCGCAGAAACCGGCGTCAGACCGGCAATGAGATTGAGCAGGGTGGACTTGCCGCAGCCAGAATGGCCAATGATCGAGACGAACTCGCCCTCGCAAATCGTCAGGTTGATGTCTTTCAGGACCTCGGCGCGCACGCCGCCCCGATCGACTCCTATCGACATCATCGTCAGACATGGAAGCATTCTATGGCGAATGCGGTACCCCTCGGTCCCGCCTCGTCACCTGATCCTGCGGCGACCGAACCGCCTCGAGGCACTTCGTGCCTCGAGGCCGGCGAGCATCGCCAGCAAGAATCTTTTGAGATGATACTTCACGCTCATTTCATTTCGGTATCCGTTGATCTGTCACGTAGGCGCGCCAGCCCCCCAATTCGGTGATTTCGCGCGCGCCATCGATTGCATGAGCCTCGCAGAGAAAACCTGAAATCTGGGAACCGTCATCGAGCGTTACCTTGCCTATGCCGAGCGGGGCCGGGATATTCTGGACAAAAAGCCCGAAAGCTTCCGCGGTGACTTTCCAAACCTCAACTTCGAGGCCCTTGCCATCAAAGCCGGGTTCGCGGATGAGGCCCGGCTTCGGCGGGATGGTATCGGGCAGAACGAAGAGGCGGTAGTCCGGTGCAGTCCGGCAGGATTTGACGCGCCTGCCACCTGGTCGGGTCAATTCGTGGTTGAGAGGCATGCCGGTGAGATGCGCCCCGACGACGACGATCGGCACCAAGCCGTCATCGGCCTGCGGCAGGCGGCTTTGCTCGGGGATCACCGCAAGACGATCCTTTCCCATTCCCGCGTTCGAAGTCCGATGCATGGCGTCTGCGAAGGGGGCGAGGGCGTCATCGCTAAAGGCAGGCCCGATCAAAGTCACGCCAGCAGGGAGATGACCGTTGGCGTCGAAGCCGGCTGGGACGGCGATCGCTGCGCAATCGAGCAGATTGACGAAGTTGGTGTACCGGCCGAAATGGCCGTTTTTCACGATCGGATCCGCCATCATGTCTTCGACCGTATAGGTGGTCGGCGATGTTGGCAGCATCAGGATATCGGCCTTCTCCCATTGCCTTTCGGTCTTCTGGCGCAGCGCTTCCAGCTTGTACCGGCCTTCGAAAGCGGCGACCGCGTCATAGGCTTTCGCGCCCTCGATAATGCTGAGAACCGTCGGGTCGAAATCGGCGGCATTCGTGGCAAGAAAATCCTTCACCGCCGCAAGCCGCTCGGCGACCCAGGGACCGTTGTAGAGCAGTTCAGCTGCCTGCCGGAACGGCGCGTAGTCGAAGGGAACGATGGTGGCGCCGAGTGCGCGCGCTCTTTCGATTGCGGCATCATAGAGAGCCTCGACGTGGCTGTTGCCGAAGAATTCCCGTTCCGCTCCGTCGAGCACACCGATCCGCAAACCGGAAGCGGGCAGGCCGGACGGGACCGCTTTGCGCGAGAACGGATCGGCGGCATCATATCCCTCCATCACCTTGCGGATCGCGACGCCGTCGCCGACCGTTGCAGCAAAGACGGTGACGACGTCGACGCTGCGGCAGGCAGGCACGACGCCGACATTCGGTACCAGTCCCGGTGTCGGCTTTATGCCGACGAGATTGTTGAAGGCAGCCGGTACGCGCCCGGAGCCTGCCGTGTCGGTGCCGAGCGCGAAGCTCGCCAGGCCCGAGGCGACGGCAACAGCCGAGCCGGAGCTAGAGCCGCCCGACACATAGTTTCTGTCGAAGACTGAGCGCGGCGCGCCGTAAGGCGAACGCGTGCCGTTGAGGCCGGTCGCAAACTGATCGAGATTGGCCTTGCCGACGACGATCGCGCCCGCAGCCCTTAGCCTCGCGACGACGGTTGCGTCTCTCTCGGGATCGTAGGAAAATGCGGGGCACGCGGCCGTTGTCGGCAGACCTTCCACATCAATATTGTCCTTCACCACGAAAGGAATACCCCAGAGCGGCAGGCTGTTCGGCTGAGGCGCGCGCTCCATCAGGGCGCGTGCCTCAGCTCGCATCGTATCGTCTGGCGTCGGCGTGATGAAGATTGCCGGATCCATCGAAGCCGCGCGACGGACAATGACGGTCTCGATGACCTCCAGCGGCGTTGTGCCTGCCTCATAGGCTGTGCGAAGGCTGGTCAGATCAAGAATGGTCGGCAGCATGGTTCAGCATTCCTCCAGAACAACAATGATATCGCCCGCTTTGACATTGCGTCCGGGGCCGGCGCGCAGGTCGCGGACGCGGCCTGGCGCATGTGCGGTGACGTTGATTTCCATTTTCATGGATTCGATGATGGCAAGCGTATCGCCCGCCGCAACCGGTGCGCCCGGCGCGACCAGCAGTTTCCAGATATTGCCGGGCACGGCGCTAGCCACGCCGAAACAGCCTTCGGGAATATCGCCATCGGGGCTTTCGCCGACACCTTCGTCAGTGACGAAGGTGTCGAGGCCCGCCTCCTTCCAGCGCTGGCGCTCGGCTTCGAAGGCGGCCTGCTGGCTTGCCTTGAAGATTCCAATCGAGGAGGCATTCGCCTGCAGTTCTTTCTCGTATGCAGGGTAGGAGAATTCCGTCTCTTCGATGCGGACGGGATAGCCCCCGTGCGGGAAGGCGCTGCGCGCCTCCTTCAGCTCCTGGTGGCTGACAGGAAAGAAGCGGATCTGATCGAAGAAGTTTAGCAGCCAGGGCTTGCCCTCGGCAAAGACCGGTGTCTGCCGCCAGGTGTTCCACACCTGGATGGTGCGGCCGAAAAGCTGGTATCCGCCGGGCCCTTCCATGCCATAGATGCACATATAGGCACCGCCGATGCCGACGGCATTCTCCGGCGTCCAGGTGCGGGCCGGGTTGTATTTCGTGGTCACCAACCTGTGGCGCGGGTCGACCGGGGTGGCGACCGGTGCCCCAAGATAGACGTCGCCGAGGCCGAGCACGAGATAGCTGGCGTCGAAGACGACGTTGCGAACGGCCTGTTCATCCGCCAGCCCGTTGATGCGCCGGATGAACTCGATATTGGAGGGGCACCAGGGCGCATTCGGCCGCACGAGCTCCTGATATTTGCGCATGGCAAGTTCGGCATCCGGGTCATTCCAGGAGAGCGGCAGATGCACGATGCGGCTTGGCACCTTGACGTCCTCCGCCGTCGGCAGACTCGCTTCGATATCGGCCAGCAGGCCGAGCAGGCGTTTGCGGGTCAGCGTCGTGCCGTCATAATGGATCTGCAGCGAGCGGATTCCGGGCGTGAGATCGATAATGCCGGGCAGGCGGGCCTGCGATACGGCCTGCATCAGAAGATGCACTCTCAGCCGCAAGGCAATATCGAGCGTCATCGGCCCGTATTCGACCAGCAGATTGTCATCGCCCTGACGGCGGTAGACGACCGAGACCGGTCCGTCGTCGCGCTTGCCGATGATGGGCGAGCCGGCATCCTCCTTCGCCCGATGCACCGCTGGACCGGCGATGGGGTCTTCGGGACGAGAGACGGGGTGAAAGCAAATGCGATCACCAGGCTTGAACTGGCCCATTTTCCACTGTTCGTCGCGAGCGATCACCGCCGGGCAGACGAAGCCGCCAAGCGATGGCCCGTCCGGTCCGAGAATGATCGGCATGTCGCCGGTGAAATCGATCGCGCCGATCGCATAGGCATTGTCATGCAGGTTGGACGGATGAAGGCCGGCTTCGCCGCCATCGCTGCGCGCCCATTTCGGCGCGGGGCCGATCAGGCGCACGCCGGTGCGAGCGCTGTTGAAATGCACCTCGTAGCTCGTCGAAAACAGGGCCTCGATATCGCCATCCTCAAAGAAATCCGGTGCGCCATGCGGACCGTAGACAACACCGACATCCCATTCCCGCGTCAACTCTGCCGCCTCGGTCGCCGGCTTCGGTGCATCGGCGGCCGCCTGACGGGCAAGGTGCAGCACATGACCTGTCTTCAGTGTGCCGGTGGCGTTGCCGCCGAACTGGCCGAGCCCGAAGGTAGCGCGCGAGCCGAGCACGACAGGGGCGGCAAAACCGCCCGCCACGGCGAGGTAAGCCCGCTGCCCGGGGCCATCTATGGTGCCGATCGACAGGATCTGGCCGGCGCGGATGGTAACCGCTTCGTCATGCGGCAGTTTTTCGCCATCAGTGCTCATCGCCATCCTTGCGCCGGCAAGGGCGACCACCGTATCGGTGTGAAATTTGAGGACCGGGCCCGACACCGTCAGTTCCAGTGCCGCGACTGTATCGTCGTTGCCGACGAGACGGTTGGCGTGACGGAAGGAGCGCTCGTCCATCGGCCCGCTTGGGGGCACGCCGACATGCCAGAGGCCAAGCCGTCCCGGCAGTTCCTGGATGCTCGACTGCGCGCCGGGCGCAATCACCTCGATGACATCGGGCACGAAGGAAAAATCGCGCAGCGCCGTCGTCCCCACCTTGCCGCTCGCCAGAAGCTCGGAGCTGGCGATGGCCCTGAGATAGTCGAGATTGGTCTCGATGCCCGATATTGACATGTGGGCAAGGGCCGCCTTCAGTTTTTCGATCGCCGCCGGGCGGTCCTCGGCCGACACGATCACCTTGGCGAGCATCGGATCGTAAAAGGGTGTGACCTCCGTGCCGGTCTCGATCCAGCCGTCGATGCGCGCGTCTTTAGGAAAAACGACCTCCGTCAGCAGGCCGGCACTCGGGCGGAAATCCGCATGCGGCATCTCGGCATAGACGCGAACTTCGATCGCGGCCCCTTTCGGCTGCAGAGCCTCCGCACTGGACATTACATCCTCGCCTGCGGCCTGCCGGATCATCCATTCCACTAGGTCGATGCCGAACACGGCTTCGGTGACGGGATGTTCGACCTGTAGGCGGGTATTGACCTCAAGGAAGTAAAATTCCTCCCGCAGGGGATCGTAAATGAATTCGACGGTGCCGGCGGATTCGTATGAGACCGCCTCGCCGAGGTCGACGGCTGCCTTGTACAGGCGGGCGCGGGTTGCCGCCGAAAGGCCGGGGGCAGGGGTTTCTTCCACCACCTTCTGGTTCCGCCGCTGCAGCGAGCAATCACGCTCGCCGAGCGCGATCACCTGGCCTTTTCCATCGCCGAAGATCTGCACTTCGACATGGCGTGCCTCAGCCACAAAACGCTCGATATAAACGCGCGCATCGCCGAAGCTTGCCCGCGCGGTGCGCTGCACGCTTTCGAAGGACGCCTTCAGGCTTTCGGCATCGGCGCAGAGCTGCATGCCGATGCCGCCGCCGCCAGCCGTGCTTTTCAGCATGACGGGATAGCCTATCGTTTCTGCGGCGGAGAGTGCATCATCGACGTTCGACAGCAGACTGGTGCCGGGCAATAGCGGCACACCGCTCGCCTTAGCGAGTTCGCGCGCCGTATGCTTTAGACCAAAGGCTGAGAGGTGCTCAGGCCTGGGACCGACGAAGGCGATGCCTTCTGCGGCAAGCCGCTCGCCAAAGCCAATATTTTCCGACAGAAAGCCGTAGCCGGGATGCACCGCCTCGGCCCCTGTTGCCTTGCAGGCGGCAATGACCGCATCGACATTGAGATAGCTTTCGCTGGCCGGCGCCGGCCCGAGACGGATGGCCTCATCCGCCATCATCGCGGGCTTGGTGAAGCGGTCGGCATCGGAATAGACGGCGACGGAGGCAATGCCCATCCGTCGCAGCGTCTTGATGACCCGGATGGCGATTTCGCCCCGGTTGGCGATCAGGACTTTCTTGAACATGCTCAGTCCTCGCCATTCCAGATCAGCACCCGGATCGGCGTCGGATCGAAGCCGTTGCAGGGATTGTTGATCTGCGGGCAGTTGGAGATGACGCAGAGCACGTCCATTTCAGCGACGAGTTCGACATAGTCCCCAGGCGCGGAAATGCCGTCGACGATCGTCATTTCGCCATTCGGCTTAATGGGCACGTTCATGAAGAAGTTGATGTTGGGCACGATATCGCGCTTGCCCAAGCCGTGTTTGCTGACCTCAAGGACGAAGTTATCGCGGCAGGCATGCAGGTATTTCGTTCCATGGCCGAAACGCACCGTATTGCTTTCGCAAGAGCAGGCGCCGGCGGACGTGTCGTGGCGACCGCAACTGTCGGCCGTCATGGTCAGCATGACATTGCCTTCATTCGACATGATCTTCGTGCCGATGCCGATATAGGCAGCACCCTGCATGCGCATCGTATCCTGGTTGGAATAGCGCTCGGAGAAATCATCGGCACGATAGAAAAGCGTGTCGATCGCCTGTTGGCCGTAGCTGTCCTCGATGCGGATCGTCTGGCCCTTGTGTACGATGCCGGACCAAGGGGCCTCGGCCGAGATGACATGATCCTCGACGGCGGTTTGCGGGCTGCGGGCAGGCGAGGTCTGAATGAAATCGGTCATCGTCGTCTCCTCAGGCCTGCATAAGGGCGTTGTTTTCGAAGCCACGCACGGCTTCGGTCGTTGCCGTGCGGCAAAGATCATCCGCAGCCGGAGCCGCCGCCTTGTAGCGGGTGATGACAACAGGCTTCGGTTGGTAGGCCGGATCCGGATCGAGCGGATGCGGGCAATTGGAAAAGCCGACCAGCATGTCCATTTCGGCACGCAACTCGACGTAATCGCCGCTGTTGGAGCGTTTGCCCTGCCAGCCAAAGCCGCCGGCCTCGGCAATGCGCACTGGCGCGAAGAGATTGAGGATGCCTGGAATATCGCGACGGTCGAGGCCGAGCTTGACCGCGACGAGGACGAGGTTGTCGCGGGTGTTTCGGGTCTTCTGGCCGGCATATTTCGCTGCGTTCGAGGCAGCCGTCGAGCCGCCCATCAGGCAGTCATGGGCGCCGGAACTATCCTCGATCATCGAGAACATGACGCGGCCCATATCGGAGAAGATCACCCGCCCCTTGCCGAGCGCCGTCGTCCACTGAACCTTGGCGGTATCGACGAGATTGATCCGCTCGCTCGTATCCTCAGCATTCCAGGCGACGAGCGCTACCGTGGAATTGCCCTCGGCCTGATCGACGCGGATCGCCTCGCCACGCAAAAGCTTCGTCGACCAGTACCAACCACCGGGGATGGTCTCCTGGTGGATGACGGTGTTCGCATCGATGGTCGGCGCCGGCAGCAGGCTTGGGCCAGGCAGGGCCTTGGGCGCGAATTCCAGACCCTTTTTCTGGTGCTCCTCGTAGCGTGCGCGATTGGCGGCGATTTCTTCGGACGAGCGTCTTATATGCATCATAGCATCTCTCCTGACGGTGCCAGGTCGTCCCGGCTGTGCCCCAGGGAAGAGACCGGGCCGTCCCGGTCGGGGCTGAAGATCGTTGACTGGCCGGCAAGGCGCGGCGGCCAGATGGAAATGTCCTTGGTAATGGTGGCGCCGTAGCGTTCCTTCTCTTCCGGCCGGTCTCGACGGCGTTCGAAAGCGACGACGCGGCTGGCGAGTGTGAAGGCCTCGCGCATGTCATGGGTAACCATGACGACCGTCATCTGCGTTTCGTGCCAGAGCCGCTTCATCAGCGTGTGGATTTCGGCACGGATGCCGGGATCGAGCGCGCCGAAGGGTTCGTCGAGCAGCAGCACTTTCGGCTTCATGATGAGTGCTTGGGCGAGCGCAAGGCGCTGCTGCATGCCGCCGGAAAGCTGGGCCGGATATTTGCTCTCCGAACCGGCGATTCCGACTTCCGCAATCAGCTGGCGTGCTTCCGCGATGGCGTCGCGGCGTGCCGGGCCGAAGAGTTTGGCCCTGTAGCGCGCGGCGGTCAGTTCCTTGCCGAGCAGCACATTGCCGAGCACCGTCAGATGCGGAAAGACGGAATAGCGCTGGAAGACGACGCCGCGATCCGGTCCCGGCTCCGGCGGCAGGGGCTCGCCGTCGAGCAGGATCTTGCCCCTCGTCGGCTGTTCCTGGCCAAGCAGCATGCGCAGGAATGTGCTCTTGCCGCAGCCGGAAGGCCCGACAAGGGCGACGAAGGCGCGCGAGGCGACGGTCAGTGACACATCCTCGAGCACAATCTGGTCGCCGTATTCCTTCCAGACCCTTTCGATCTTCAGCTCGCTCATGCCTGCTTCTCCAGTTCCGACCAAGGGAAGACGGCGATGCGCAGACGGTCGAGCAAAGTGTTCATCACCACGGCAAGCAGGGTGATCCAGACGACATAGGGAAAGATGATGTCCATCGAGAGATAGCGGCGGACGAGGAAGATGCGGTAGCCGAGGCCTGAATCCGACGAGATTGCCTCGGCCGCAATCAAGAACAGCCAGGCCGGGCCGAGCTGCAGCCTCAGACAGGTGATCAGCCGCGGCAGGATCTGCGGTAGCACGACACGCAGGCCGATCTGCCAGGAGGAGCCGCCGAGCGTCTCGGCCTTGACGATCTGCTCACGCGGCAATTCCAGCGCCTTCAGCGCCAGGTCACGGATCATCGTCGGCGCAACACCGATGACGATGAGGGCGATCTTCGATGTTTCGCCGAGACCCATGAGGATGAAGAGAATCGGCAGAAGCGCCAACGGCGGAACCATGGAGATCACGGCGACAAAGGGGGAAAGCAGCGCCCTCAGATAGGGCAGCATGCCGATCAGCATGCCCACAATCAGCGCAATTGCCGTCGAGATACCGAGGCCGGACAGTAGGCGGATCAGGCTCGCGACCGTATCCGACCAGAGCAGAAATTCGCCGGTACGCTGGTCGGCGACGAAGGCCAGACGGTTGATCGCATCGCCAAAGCCGGCAAGGCTCGGCAGAAGCTTGTCATTGGCATTTTCCGCCAGTCGCGCGGCCGAGCCGAAGGCATAGGCAAGGGCGAGCAGCACGAAGGGCAGCAGCATCAAGGCGAACTGCGCGCCTCGGCTCGGCCTCGTGTTGATCCAACGCATGGGAATGCTCCGCTGATGAAGGGGAGAGGCGCGGGCAAGCCGCGCCTCCATTACGGTCAGAGCGAACCGTCGGCGGCTGCCTTCATGTAGGTTTCGGTGAAGCGCAGCTTCACGTTGCCGGCGTCGCCCAGTACCTTGCCATCAGGCATTTCGATGCCGATGACGTCGGCAGACGGCGCACCATTGCCGAGCAGGCCCTTTTCGAAGAGGAAGTTGCGCACCAGATCCATGGTCTTCGGCAGATTGGGTGAGGCGACGAAAGCAACGGCATCAGCCGGCTTGTCAAAGAGCTTGGTAGCTGCGAGCTGGGCTTCGAAGCCGGCGAGATCGGTGCCCGAAGCCGAGCCCATGGCCTCGCGGGCTGCCTTGCCTTCGGCGGTGTCTGCCCGCAGCAGGGCAGCGGTCTCATACCAGATGCCGGCGAGCGCCTTGCCGAAGTTCGGATTGTCTTTCAGCACGCCGCTATTGGCGACCATCAGGTCGATAATTTCGCCTGGCACCTGCGAGCTGTCGAAAACCTTCTTCGCCGAGGGATCCTCGATGATGGTGGAGACCAGCGGGTTCCAGGTGACGACGGCGGTGACATCGGGCGTCTTGTAGGCGGCAACCATGTCGGCATCAGATGTGTTGACGACCTTCACGTCCCGCTCCGTCAGCTTGATGCTTTCGAGCGCGCGGGCGAGCAGATAGTGCGAGACGGAGAATTCGACGAGATTGACGTTCTGGCCCTTGATATCGGCAAGGCTCGCCTTGTCCTTCAGGATAACGGCGTCATTGCCGTTCGAGAAGTCGCCGACGATCACGGCGGTCGTATCGACGCCGCCGGCGGCCGGGATCGACAGCCCGTCCATATTGGTCAGCGTCACGGCGTCGAAGGCGCCGGCCGTGTATTGGTTCATCGACTCCACATAGTCGTTGAACTGCGTGACATCGATCTTGAGGTCGTATTTGTCAGCCCATTTCTTGACGATGCCGTGATCGGCTGCATAACCCCAAGGCATCCAGCCCACATAGATGGACCAGGCCACCTTGAATTCGGTCTTCTGTTCCGCCTCTGCGACGGAAGCCAGCCCAAGCATCAGCGATACCGCCAGCACTGGGATGGAAACAATCTTTGAAAAAGTCTGCATTGAAATTCCCCTTCTGCTTTTCTTCAAAAGGGATCGGCAATGACCATCGTGCCACCAATCCCTTGGCTTACGAGGTCTCCCGGGCTTTTGTCCCGCCGTGCACCCAACGGGATTTCTCCCCCGCCGGTGGTGGCTCTCGGACCAGCCGCGCTCTATAAAGCGCCGGAACCCTAGCCACCAACTCAACTCATCTCACGCAAGAGGCGTGCCAGCTTATAACTATTTGATTTTTCTTGGCTCAGCCGCTTTGGCACTTTGATATTGTGCACACTTGCAGCATTTTGCTCAATATTTGAGCGCCGATGGAGGTAGACCTTGCAGGCGATCACGTTAAGGTCGTAGTTGCGCCGACACACTGGCTATTGCGCATCCTGTGTGCAAATGGCGGCAACAGGTTCAAGGTCGGACATTAATCACCCGTCATTGTATGACGCCCGCCTTGCGGAGCCCCTCCGTGACGAGCTCGAAATCGGCGGGATTCTTGAAGGGCAAGACTTTGCGACGGTATTCCAAGGAGTAGCCGGGATTGACGCGCAGCACCTCTTGCCACCTCGCGCGAGCCTCTTCGAAATGGCCGAGGTGTCCGTAACAGGCGGCCAGCAGCGCGCGCGAGACATCGGTGACGGGGTTGCGGCTCACGCGTTGCAGCAACAGTTCGACGGCCTCTTCGTACTTTCCCAATTGGAACAAGGCCCAGGCCTGAAAGTGGAGAACGACATCCGGAAAGTACGGGTTCAAAACCCTTGCCCGATCGAAATAGGCGAGTGCCTCCTCGGATCTGCCTGAATAGAGAAGTGCCTCGCCGAGGCTGACCTGCCCTTCGGCGAAGTTCGGATTGAGGACTATCGCACGCTCGGCCTCGCTGATGGCTCCATCGTGCTGTCGCGAGTAAAGGTTGACCAGACTCAGTGCCCAGTGCGCCACGGGATCGCTATCATCCAGCGCTACCGCCAGCGTCGCAGCGTCTTCGGCTTGCTCGATAGAGCGCTGCGGCGACGCGCTCCACTGGTTCAAGTAGTCGAGCCCGTGGGTAAGGGCGAGAAAGGCGTGGGCCGAGGCGAAGTTCGGGTCCAGTTCGACGGCATGTTGCAAAAGGTCGCGGGCGTCGCTGTTCGTCTGCTTCGTCAGCCGGTGCCACAGCTCCCGGCCACGCAAGAAGCAGTCATACGCCTCGGGGTGCCGGGTCTGCCCCGGGGCCAGTTTTTTCCGATCGCCGTCTGTCAGGTTGACCGCCAGCGCGCCGACGATCTGCTGCGTGACATCGTCCTGGACCGCGAATATGTCGGTCAGGTCACGATCGAACCGCTCCGCCCATAGATGCCCGCCGGTGCTCGCGTCGATGAGTTGCGCGGTGATGCGTACCTTGTTCCCCGATTTGCGTACGCTGCCCTCAAGTACATGCCGAACGCCGAGCTTCCTGCCCACCTCCTGCACATCGACGTTCTTGCCCTTAAAAGTGAACGACGAATTGCGGGCGATGACGAAGAGCTGCGACAGCTTCGATAGTGCCGTGATGATGTCTTCCGAGATGCCGTCGGCGAAGTAGTCCTGTTCGGCGTCACCGCTCATGTTGGCGAAGGGCAGGACCGCGATCGACAGCATCGGCGACGCTTCCGTCGCCGGTTGGCTTGTCGCGGTTTCCGAGGCCGCGGCTGCCTTGGACCCGGCGCTGCCGACTTGCAACGAATAGACCCGGATCGGCTCTGTGATGTTCTTGAGCTGCGTGGTGCCGAGATCGCTGACCGAGAGGTCGAGCCTCGCCTTGACCTGACGGTAGGCATCCTCGGACAGGCAGATCGCGCCCGCCGCGGCGACGCTCTCCAATCGCGAGGCGATGTTGACGCCGTCGCCCATCAGATCGCCGTCACTTTCCTCGACGACGTCGCCCAGATGGATACCGATCCGGAAGTCTATGCGACGGTCCTGAGGCACGCCGTCATTGCGCTCCACCATACCGTTCTGCACCTCAATGGCGCAGCGCACGGCGTCCACCACGCTGCGGAACTCGACCAGCGCACCATCGCCGGTGCGCTTCACCACCCGGCCATGGTGCACAGCGATCGTGGGATCGATGAGATCACTGCGCAGCGCCCGCAACCTCGCCAGGGTGCGGTCCTCGTCGGCGCCGGCAAGCCGGCTGTACCCGACCACGTCCGCAACGAGGATTGCAGCCAGCTTTCGGTTCTCGCTCATGGAGCCTCTCCTCACGTCCACGATAGCAGGGAGAAAGAGGGCAAAAAAGAACTTTTAGCCTCTGCTCAGAGCGATCTTGGTTGAGATCGAGTTGGCCGTTCGGCTCATGTGGCGCAGCCGGCGTTGTAGCCCACGCGCAATGACCGCTCTGCCAGCCTCCCCTCGTTCCGCGGTCGTTCCGAAAGCCCACTCCGGTCAGGTCACGAAGATGTATGCTCTTTGAAGAACCGCAGCCTGAAGGCCCGGTCAGCTTTCGGCCCCAAATTAGTCACTCCAGCCAGCCTGAGTTCAGCGGGTTCTGCTAGAAGCTCGCAAACCCGGCATTCAGGGACGCTAGCGAACCCGGCAGCAGCGACGTGCTTCGGAGGTTCAGAAGGCCTGATAGCGGAGGGGTCATCTGCATGCCAAGGCAGAAGAGGCTGCATGGTTTGCTGGCGGCAGTCGTATACTGGTCCCATCCGTCAGCCTAGTCCTGATTGGCAACCACCGGCAATGTGCGTTCGTTGGGAACACGAGCCTCGGTCTGCCTTGCTGCTGACACGAGGCGCCGCTTTGCGCGGATTGCGTGCCATTGTTGGTCAAGGAGGACGCCAATGAGAATTACACCACCCATGACGGCGAAATTCAGCGACGAGGGGATGCCAAGCAGATTAACGAGGTTCTGCAACTCCTGGAGAAGCACCGTCCCGAGCACGACGCCAACGATCGATCCCTCGCCGCCGCGGAGCGAAAAGCCGCCGAGTACGGCAGCGGCAATCGCGTAGAGTTCATAGAACTGGCCATGGCTCGCCGGCGAGATCGAGCGTGTATACATGGCGAAATAGATTGCTGAAAGCGCCGTAAGCAGTCCGCAGATGACATAGGCCGACATTACCATCCGGCCGGTACGGATACCGGAATAGCGGGCCGCCTCCTCGTTTTTGCCGATCGCGTAGAGATAACGTCCAAAGACAGAGCGATGCAGTACCACCCACATGACCACGGAAATGATGACGAGCGCAGTGAAGGTGTTGGGGACGCCATAGAACCGTCCCGCCGTCAGAAATTCAAGGTCCGGGAAATTTTGGCCGAACGCAAACCCCGCCGTCCCGTCGGCCGTATAGAAGCGCGCCGCCCCGCGGTAGATAAGGAGGCCACAGAGGGTGACGACGAAGGGTTGCAGGTTCAGCCGGGTGATCAGCAAGCCGTGAATGGCGCCTATGGCTCCACCGAGCACGAGAATGAGCGGTAACGCCAGCATCCATGACATGTCCTGGACCGCGACGAAATCCACAAACAATACGCCAAGAAGGGCTACGAGCGAACCAACGGAAAGTTCGATACCGCCTGTAATGATGACGTAGGCCTGGCCGATCGACAGGATGCCGAACAGGCCGATCAGGTTGGCCGTATTCGCCAGGTTGATTGGCAGCAGGAAGCGCGGGTTGATGATGGCGACGATGACGCCGACGACGACGATCAGAAGCAGCAGTCCAAGATCTTTTTTGACCATTCGAGATCCACCCCCGATACCCAATTATATTGACGCAGCTGCTATTTTACGCGTTTGCCGACAGCAAGCAAAAGGACGCTTTCCTGACTGACCTCGTCCTCATCGAGAATGCCGGCAATCTGGCCTTCGTGCATGACGGCAATGCGGTCTGAAACGCCGATCACCTCCTCCATGTCGCTGGAGATCATCAGGATCGCAACTCCGGCATCTGCAAGCGCCCGCATAAGGCCGTAGATCTCGTTCTTCGCGCCGATATCGATACCGCGCGTCGGCTCGTCGAAGATCATCACCTTCGGGCTCATCGATAACCATTTGGCAAGAACTACTTTTTGCTGGTTGCCGCCCGACAGAGTGCCGGTTCGGGTCGAAACGGAAGGGGCCTTGATGCCGAGGCGAACGCGCTGCTTTTCGGCCGCCGCCATCTCCCGCTCGTCGGAAAGCATGAAGCGGCTGGCGAGCGTGGGGAGGTCGGCAAGCGTTATGTTCTGCGCGATTGGAAAGTCAAGAAGTATGCCGTTGCGCTTTCGATCCTCCGGGACCAGGAAAATACCGCGAGCAACGGCGTCCCGCGCGGAACGGACAGCAATTCGCTGCCCATCCTGCAGGATGACTCCGCCGTAGCTGCGATCAATGCCAAAGAGCACCCTGGCAAGCTCGGTACGGCCGGACCCGACGAGGCCCGCAAGTCCCAGGATTTCTCCATATCTGATTTCCAGATCAACGGGACGGCTGGGGTAGGCCTCGGTGCGCGCGGCACTTACCTTCAGCGCAACTGAGCCGGGTGAGCGCTGCGGCTTTGCGGTACGGGCTGCAAGCATCCGGCCGATCATCAACTTGACCATTTGGTCGTGGCCGATGTCCTCCTTGGAGAGCGTGCCGACAAGGGCGCCGTCGCGCAGGACTACGACCCGATCGGCGACGCGCTCAACCTCGTGGAGGCGATGCGAGATGAAAATAACACTGATGCCATCCGCCTTTAGCAATTTGATGATGCTGAGCAGCCGCTCGGTTTCCGCCATCGGAAGGCTGGAAGTTGGTTCGTCGAAGATGACGAGCCTCGCGTTGATAGACAGCGCCTTGGCGATTTCCACCATCTGCTGCTCGGCCAGCGAAAGCGACGCCACGGGCGTGTCGGCGGAAAAATGCGCGCCCACGCGCATCAAGAGCGGCTTCACCATGTCCCTTAGTCGATCGCGATCGACGAGCTTAAGAGGACCCGCCTTCAGTGGTTCGCGCCCCAGAAAGATATTGGCAGCGACGTCGAGATTCTCAAAGAGATTGAGTTCCTGATGCACGAAGGCAATGCCAGATGAGATGCTCGATTCGACGGTGAGGAAACGAAGCTCTGTCCCGTCAAGCAGGATCGTGCCCCGATCGGGTGCGATCACACCGCCGAGGATCTTCATCAACGTCGATTTGCCGGCCCCGTTTTCGCCGACAAGGCCAATGACCTCTCCCGGCACGATGTCCATCGAAAGATCCTCGAGTGCAATGACGCCTGGATAGGTCTTGCCGACTCCGGAAAGCGAAAGGAACGGCATTGAGGGCACGCCCGGTGAGGGGATGTCGCTGCTATGATTCATCGCCTGCCCATGACTGCTGGTAATGTCGACGTGATCCGCGGCGGCGGCGAGGGCCGCCGCCGCGAAGGCGGATTATTTTCCAGCCATGGCCTTCAGGTTGGCGGCATACTTATCAACGTCATCCTTGCCGATGATCACCGTCGGGATGATGATTAAGCCATCGGCGGGAACGCCGGACTTGTCGCCCTTGAGGTAGGCGGCCATCAATTTCATACCCTGATAGGCCCATTCGAACGGCTGCTGTACGACGGTCGCCGCGATCGTGCCTTCCTTGACGCCGCCGAGCGTGATCGGATCGTCATCAAAGCCGACGACGGTGATCTGGCCGAGTTTGCCTGCGTCGCGCAACGCCTCATAGATGCGCGGCGTGTTGTAGGAGTAGAAGCCGACCATGCAGGTCAGGTCGGGGCTGGCCACCAACGCATCCTCGACGTTCTTCTTGGCGCGCGTCTGGTCGATGTCGTCCCCGCGAACATCGACAAGCTCGATCTTGGTACCCTTGAGCCCTTCCTTCATTCCTTCGATGCGTTCGCGGGCGTTGTCGGCGCCCAGCAGGCCGACGAAGCCCATGCACTTGCCGCCGTCCGGCATTGCCTTCTTGGCGATTTCGGCGGCCTGCTTGCCGGCATCGACGTTCGAAGAACCGATGTAGGCGACACGGTTGGTCTTCGGCGCGTCGCTGTCGGTGGTGAAGAGAGCCGTCTGCGAGCCGATCTTGTTGAGGCCGTCCGTCTGGGTCTTGGGATCGACGGCGGAAACCATAATCCCCTTGACGCCGGCACTGACGAGATCTTCCATGAGACGCTGCTGAATGGCGACGGCTGCCTGCTCAGGATATTTCAACTCCATGGTGTAATCTGGCATTTCGCTCTGCGCCTTCTTCACCCCCGCCTCGGCAGCTTTCCAGAAGTCGGACGCTCCGTTGACGACGAAGGCGAGCGTCGGCTTGTCGGCAGCGTGGGATGTAGCCATAGGTGCAGCACTCAGCATTAACCCGGTGAAAAACAAGGCTGCATGTTTGCGTTTAATTTGTTTCATAATACACCTCCCGAAGGCCGCAATTGCGAGGGCCCGTTCGCGACTTACGGCCGGCCGAATGCGCGCCCTTCAAAGGCTCGTCGCAAGGCGACGTCTGGCATGGTGCCGATCGCCCTGCGACGGTATACAAGAATCTTAATTAGTAAATAGTAATATTAGTGAGGAGCGGGAGGAGCTTCGGCATAGCCGTTCGATCGAGAGGCCGTACCTATTGCCCGCGACTGCGTGTTACAATTCCAGCGGAACTCGAGGTCAGGCGATATCCTCGCTACCGTCGGCCCGTATTTTACGCCACTAATCGTGCCTCGATATCTTCAAATGGACAAGCCGACGCAGGTGTCGATCAAGCAGTTCTTTCCAGAGGGCGGAACGAGAGGAGTGCAAAATCGTATGCAAAGGGCGAACGGAGCGGGAAATTATGCGACGCGCCGTAGCCCTGGTGGAAGGCGAAACGGTCGGAATTCGTTCAGCATCTGGTGTTCCGCATCCAGGTGTAGATGCCGGTAAAGTTGATATGTTCGCAAATCAATGGCGAGAGCTGCTTCAGCCCTTGCTGACACGAGAAGGCGCTTCAGGTATGTCGCCCGTTATCTGCCGGTGTCCATGCTGGATAGGGATGGCGAGGTCGATAGGAGCGTGTAGCCCCAGACTGTCAGTTCAATATCTGCAGGATAGAGCGTTGGTCGGCCTGAAGCCTTGGCTGCACGCCGGGTTTCTCGAATTCCAGGGCTGATACTGGAAATCGGCGCTGTTTGCTCTTTGGTGCGTCGTGCACGATGACGCTAACGTGGCCAATCCGATAACCAATCCAGCTACTATAAGCGTCCGAATTCTGGTCATCACGGTCACCTTCAAGGTAGCGACTCGAAAAATAGAATTCATGGCATGACCCGCCGTGTCAACGGAGAGAGAACGCGAGCGATTTTCCGGGGGATTGACGCATGTGGTCATGGCTTCAGTTCCTTCCGATCAGCGTGCAGTTGCTCGACGCAATTTGCCGCCGCCATGCGTCTGTTTGACCACGGCTCTAGGCACCAACAATTGCTGCAGTATTACCCGCCGATTTGCCCACGGATATGGCTGCAGACTGTTGACTGAGCGAACGGCGAGCCTGCGTTGTGCCACCTTCACTGCCCAGACGTCGTTTGTCGATCACAAGCAGTTCGGCCATTAGGAGGTAATCTAATTCGGCTCCGCAAAATGTTCGGGATTGGGGTCCTCCTTGCAACGTAAAGCTGGTCGCCACGCCCAGTTTAAGGATCGATCTAAACCGGTGAAATCTTTCGCGGAGCGTCTCGGCCTCGCGCTGGCGTTTCCACGCCTCGGCAGCGCCGTGCGATGGATTTTAAGCTCCGTAATACTGCTGCAACCAAAGAAGTGAAAACCAAGACAGATCAAAAGAGGATCCGTGATGAGGAATTCGCTGAGTTGGGTCACAAACGCAGAGACGAACGTGCTGAATAAAATGCATCGGCCCGCGCTCACTATTGGCACGCGAAAAGCGTCAGCAGCCCAGATCGTCTAGCTGGCCCCGAAACGCGTCGCCGTACACCGATGAAATCGGTGCGCAGGAAAGCCAGAAGCGCATCAGATATTATCAAAAACCGCAGCAGGTGAAAATGTCGAATAAAGCCGTGAAGATCGCGCTGCACACCGAGCAGAGAGATGAATATTTCCGCGAGCAGAACCAGGTATTCGGGGATTTTGCATTTACAGCGAAGGTCGCTAATGTCTTCGACGACATGGTTTCCCGATCTGTGCCGTTCTACATGGAAATGCAGCGCATGGTCTCCGAACTCGCGCTCGATTTTTCCAAGCCCGACACCAGCCTCTATGACATAGGCTGCTCAACCGCGACAACGCTTCTGACGCTCGATCCGCTTCTTGATCCGAGTATGAAATTCATTGGCCTCGATAATGCACCCGAAATGCTGGAGAAGGCGCGGCAGAAACTCCAGACCACGGAGACGCGCCGAATAATTGATTTGCAGGTCGTCGATCTCCACCAGGGGATACCGGTGGAAAATGCAAGCATCGTTACGATGCTGCTGACCCTGCAATTCGTCCGCCCGCTATATCGCGAACGCACGATGAAGGCCATTCATGCGGGGTTGAACGATCAGGGATGTCTGCTTCTGATCGAGAAGCTCACCAGCGAAGACACAATATTCAATCGGCTTTTCATTCAGCATTATTACGATTTCAAGCGCTTTAACGGCTATTCCGAAATTGAGATCGCCAACAAGCGCGAGTCTCTGGAGAATGTCCTTATACCTTACCGGCTGGAAGAAAATTTCCAGCTGCTCAAGGAAGCGGGCTTCCGCAGCGTTGAAGTTTTCTTTCGGTGGTACAATTTCTGCGGGATCATCGCCGTCAAGTGACGCACGGGCATGATAAAACTCATGAAGACAATAATGATATCGATCGGAGAGTTTCTCTTCCGATACAGAAACCAGGTGTTCCCTCTCATTATCGTGGCGCTGTTCGTGCTGGCCGCGCCCCCACTGGCGCTGTTTGACAGTAAAGCGCTTGAGCAGGTCAAGGACTGGGTGGCTCTGCTGATTGCGCTATCGGGCCTCGTACTGCGTGCGACCGTCATCGGTTACGTCTACATCCGGCGCGGCGGGCACAACAAAAAGGTCTATGCGAGTGACCTTATAACGGAAGGAATGTTCGCCGTTTGCCGCAATCCTCTTTATGTCGGCAATATGCTTATTTACGCCAGCATCTTCCTGATGCACGGTCACCCAATTGTCGTGATCGCAGGCATCGGCCTTTTTGCCTTCATGTACAAATGTATCGTCCTGGCGGAAGAGGCTTATCTCGAGGAGAAATTCAGGGATGGCTATCGCGATTATTGCGCGGCTGTACCCCGCTGGCTTCCTCGGTTCAGCAGGTTTGCCGAAGCGACAGAAGGGATGACGTTCAAGTTCAGACGTGTCCTCCTGAAAGATTACTCAACTGTGGGCGCGACCTTGATCGCTCTCTCGCTTGTCAAGATCTACGAACGTATCGTCCTGCCGGATCCGTTGCAGTATACCGGTGACTTCGTGCAGTTTGGCTTCCTGATCGTCGTGCTTTCGACGCTTACAGGTTTGGTCAGCTACTGCAAGAAACGTGGGTATTTGGCCGAGAACAAACCTTAAACCGGGATGTCTGCAGCGACAGCCCCAAGGCGGGCTTTTCGTCGCTCCGAACTGCACCGCTGCCAGATAAGGACCAGGCTCCACTGTTTTCAGCATGGACCGCATCTAAGCCTGAAGACAACACGGCCGTCGCGCCCATAGGTTCGTTCGTTTAGGAACTTCTCCAGGTGCAACGCCTGATCCAGCTTTCATCGCGATGTTTCGAAAGTCTTGATCGCCTGCGGATCGCTGATGAGAAGCTGCAACAGATCGTCGACGGGGCGTGACGGCAGGATGACCGTGTGGAGGAAATCCTGTGAGAGGAGGTGCTCCATCAGCGCCTCCAAGCATGTTAGCATCCGCAACCAGATCACCGATGATGACCGTTCGCTGTGCCGAGGTGGACCAGTTTTCGGACGGTTGGACGTGGAACCTCAGATAGCCGCGTTCGGTACCCTCAGCTCCGATGAAGACCGCATGATGTGGCGGCGATCCCTGTGTCGCTCGAAACTTCTGGATCTGCAACCAAACATCCCAGGGAAGAAGGGTGGTGGCGCGGTGCCGGCGCGGAGTTGGCTATGCCGTACGAGGGAACCGCGCGCACCTTATCCAGGTTCAGGGCGGCCCGATCGCAGCTGCACCGCTGTCGCAAATCATCACATCGACGATCCTCGGCGACGAGCCGTTCGATCCCTATCCGACCGAAGGCAACATGCGAGAAGACAGCCAAGCCTTCTCGCTGGATCCGGCTGTTCGGATCTTGAAGATGGGCATCACGCCTTACCCTTGCGGACAACGCCCGCAATCGTCACTTCCTTCGGAATGAGCTTGAGCTTGAAAAAGGTATCGGCGATGCTCTGCTGTTGCGCTACGACGGAGTCATCCAGGCTCTTGACTCCATAGGACTGACGTTCGAGCGCCTTGACGAGGACGGGTTCGGGGATGCCGACCGACGGTGATAGCTCCGCAGCCGCAGCCGCGATGTCGGACTTGGTCCATTCGTCAATCTCGGCAATGGCGTCGATTAAGACATCGATCGCCTCCGCGTGGTCGTTGACCAGCGCCTCGGTGCCGAGATAGAACTGGTGATTGGGAACCAGGCCTTCGCCGTTCTTGAGTTCTCGCGCTTCGATTGCGACTTCCGCCGCTGCCTGGAAGGGATCCCAGATGACCCATGCATCCACCGCGCCCTTTTCGAAGGCTGCGCGGCCGTCGGCCGGGGCGAGAAAGGATGATTCCACGTCCTCATAGGTCAAGCCGGCTTCTTCGAGCGCCTTGACGAGCAGGTAATGCACGTTCGAGCCCTTGTTGAAGGCGACCTTCTTGCCTTTCAGTTCCGCGACGGACTTGATGGGACTGTCCTTCGGGACAAGTATGGCTTCGCCGCGCGGGGCGGGCGGCTCGTGTGCGATGTAGACAAGCGGCGCATTGGCCGCCTGGGCGAAGATCGGCGGCGTTTCGCCGGTCGATCCGAAATCGACGGCGCCAGCGTTCAGGGCCTCGAGCAGCTGCGGACCGCCTGGAAACTCGGTCCATTCAACCTTGTAGCCGATGGATTCAAGTTTCTTCTCCAGCGTGCCTTTGCCCTTGAGAAGTACCAGCGTTCCATATTTCTGATAGCCGATACGTACGACCTTTTCGGCCGCACCAGCCAGTCGAACATGCGTCAACGGTGTCGCGATGGCACCTGCCACCACCGCAGTGAAAGCGCGTCTTGTGATCTTCATCATAGCCTCCGGAACAGACGAGGCTAAATTAAAGCGTCTCTATATTTTTCATAGAATATACGTGCTCCAGCATCCGCTTCTGCGGGATTGGCTTTTTGTTCTGTTTCGACAACGAGCAAAAAGAACCGCACTGCGAAATAGATACGCCAAGGCGATGTATCAGGGTGCCACGCGCGCGATCAGCTTTCTGAGGTTCTTTCCTTCCAGAAGACCACGAAAAGCCTCCGGAGCACTTTCAAGTCCGTCAACGATAAGCGTCGGATGGTAAGGCTTTGCCGTAGGATGGTTGTGCCTCGCGCCCGGCAACACGATCTCGGGGGACAAGATGCTTTCGTCGCGAACCCGTCGATCATCCAGTCGAGCGGCTGCATTGTTGCGATTGGCGACAACCACATCGGCCGAAGCGATACTGCGCTAGGTCCATTCTATCGGCGTCTGGCTGGAAGGATCGGCACGCAGAAGGCCGTGACGGCGACCGCGCGCAAGATTGCCGTTCTGTTTACGACGCTCTCCGATTTGGAATGGTCTACCGGGATCCGGGCGCTGCGGTATTTGATGAGCGACATCGTTGCCCTGCATCGCTTGCATTTCTCGGTGTGGGATGTGCCGCCTTGCCCCTGGCCAAGCGGTTAGGAGCCAGTGGCCGTTGGTTCATCCGCTCAAGAGCTCAGATGCTCTGATCGCGCGGGCTTGGCTGCACCGTCGATCATTGAATTCGTATCATCCCTCGGCCTCTGCGAGAGCGTTGATTTGGATCGATTGCGTCCGGAAAGTTTGGCGTCATAAAGTAGCTTGTCTGCTTGTTTATAAAGCTCCGTGAACCTTACATCTGCATTAGGCGGCGCATCCGAAATGCCCATGCTGGCAGTAACGGGATGGCCGAGGCCTGGAACTGCGTTTGCAACAGCGGAGGGGATCGCCTGCCGGCGGCGTTCGGCCCGCAATTGGGCATCCTCGCCGCGCACGAGCAGCACGAATTCCTCGCCGCCGAGGCGAAACGCATGAATTTGCGGGTCCGTTTGGAGGGCCTCACCCACGGCCTTCAGTACCGCGTCGCCGGTCCCGTGGCCGTGAGCATCATTGATTGCCTTGAAGTGGTCGAGGTCGAGCACGGCAAGCGCGCTGTAGCCCTCATTACGGTACTTTTCGAAATTCTGTTCGATCGCCCGGCGATTGAGCAGTCCGGTCAGAGCGTCACGTTCGGAAATACTCTTCAGAGCATCAGCTTCAAAGCGTGCCTTGTCTCGTTGGCGCCGGATCGTCATGAAACGATCGGCAACGCCAAGTGTGGTGAACAGGACTTCGCATGCACAACCCAGATAAAACAGGAGCATCGCATCATTGCTCTCCAGCCATGGAACTACGCCTGTGATCAGGCGCACCAGGCCGGACGCAATCATTGGTATATAACCGATTGCCTGAAACTTTGCGGCTCGACTGCCGCGCCGAAGTGCGTCGGCAACCGACAGGAAGAAAATGACCAGCACCGGCGCGAAAGCTGCGGTGTAGGCAGTTGACTGAATGGGGCGTGCAACAAAGGGGAAAGCTGCGTGAAATGCACTTAGGAGCATCGCCCAAACGGCGCAATAAATGAGTGCCCGCCGAAGCAAGGGATGCATATGGTTTGGTTCGATGAAGCTGTGGGTAAACAACGCCCCGGACGCAACGGTGAGGCCGAAGATCATGGTCGTCATCCAACTCAGCGTCATCGCCGGCGGATCGAAGAGCACGACTGCAAGTTCCGATGAGGTCAGGATCGTCGCTAGCAACGAGAGCGTGAGCGCGGAATGCCAAAGCACGAAGGGCTCGCGCAGGACTCGATAAAAGGCAGCGTTGAAAATGAGCGGCATGGACAGCATGCCGGCAAGGACGGCAAGAAACACCAGTGAGCGCAAAAAATCGGGGCTGACGGCCACATCAGACGGTGACAGATAAGCTCTTTCCAGCGTCATCCGGTGGCTTGGCAAATCGAAAGCAACGACGACTTGTTGCGTGTCGCGGGTTACGCCCGGTAGAGGAGCTTTGAAATATCCGCCACGCAGAGAGCTGGGCAGGTCGCCCGCAGGGAAGGAGGCTTGGTGCACTTCGCCGTTCCGGTCGATCGCCAGCAGATGCACTTTCGCGAGTGCGCTTCTTCTGGAAAAGACATATTGTGGAGGGGCATCATCGGGACCGATTTCAAAACGTAGAAACGCCCGCTCGCCTTCAAGCGAGTAGGCCCGATCCCGGCAATTCCAGCGTGCGGGCGAGTGAACAATGGTGACAAGGTCCTCCGACAAACTGCCGGACGCCCAGCAAGAACTTTGAATCTCAATAGATTCAGCAGCCCCAACCTGTGTCGCATGCAATGATGCCAACAGCACGAGGCTCAGCACAATTTTCGAAAGCGCTTTTCGGACGACGTGCCAGAACATTGCCCTACGCTACACATCAAACATTGCGATGCAGTTACACAAAGTGGGCGTTGTCTGGGCCACAGCAGGTGTCCACAGCGAAATTCGACTTCGTGCTTTTTGTGTAAACGCCGGCGCTACCCCAGAAAGTTCGCCACCCGTTTAGAGTGTTCCATTGACTAAGTCGTTCCCA
The DNA here is from genome assembly GCF_056405875.1 of Rhizobium sp. P1_E6. Classification (NCBI taxonomy): domain Bacteria; kingdom Pseudomonadati; phylum Pseudomonadota; class Alphaproteobacteria; order Hyphomicrobiales; family Rhizobiaceae; genus Rhizobium; species Rhizobium sp. P1_E6. The sequence goes on from NZ_JBFUBG010000020.1 coordinate 72,065, forward strand.
AGCGGTTTGTTTTGCGCCACTCTTCGTACTCTCCGCGAGCATCGTCATGGAGCGGATAGTAGCGCTGCAACGACCCGCCCCCCATAAGCTTCGCGCGCGAGAATTCCTCCCAATCGTGATGCTTTTGCGATTCTTCGATAACCTTCGAGGCCATTGCGACCGGAAGCATCACCACGCCATCATCGTCGGCGACGATGATGTCTCCGGGGATGACCGTGACACCGCCGCAGGCAATCGGGACGTTGACGGCGTTGGGATAGATGCCGGTCTGCACATGATAGTTGGGTGTCCAGCCGCGCAGCCATAAAGGCAGATCCAGCTTCTCGACATTGGGCCGATCGCGCATGCAGCCATCGATCACGATGCCAGCGCCGCCTCTGCCTTTGAAATAGGTCGACATCATATCGCCGAAGACGCCAGAACTCATGTCGCCGCGCGCGTCGACGACGACCACATCGCCCTCCTGCACGTGATAAAGCACATGGCGGTGCAGCTGCGTCTCCGGATCTGCATATTCTCCCTCGTTAAAAAGGTCCGGCCGCTGCGGCAGGAATTGAAGCGTCAGGGCAGGCCCGACGATCGACTTCCCGCGATTCTGCGCTACGGGACCGACCATGTGCGGATTGCGGAAGCCCATATGGCCAAGCGTGCCGGCAACGGTCGCGGCGCCGATCTCCTTCAGCGCGTCGATCAGTTCCTTGGGCGGTCGCGTAATGTCGGGCGTATGTGTCATTTTGTACTCCGGTGGATGAAACTACCAGTTGGTGACAGAACCGTCGCGGCGCTTCAGGTGAGGCGCTTCCCAGAAACGAAAGCTCTCCGCCTTGACCGCCTCTTCGTTGACCTCGACGCCGAGCCCCGGCAGATCGCTGACCGGATAGTCGGGGCCGTCGAGCCGGGGTTGAACGGGGAAGAACTCGGAATTATCGAAGCCCAGTTTTGCTTCGGGCGCCCTAGTCTCGAGCCAGGCGAAATTCGGCACCGCGGCGGCGAGATGGATGGTGGCCGCCGTGCAGACCGGGCCCAAGGGATTGTGCGGCATCAGGTCCACATAGTGCGCCTCGCTCCAACCAGCGACTTTCATCGCTTCGGTGAGCCCGCCAACATTGCAAACATCGAGCCGGTTGAACTGATGGATGCCACGCTCGATATAGGGCAGGAATTGCCACTTGCTGGCAAATTCCTCGCCGATGGCGAACGGGATGTCGGTCATCCTGCGCAGGGATTCGTAGGCCTCGGGCGTTTCGTCTCGTATCGGCTCCTCGAGAAAATCAAGCACCCCGCGGCCGAGCTTGTTGCAGAAGCTCGCCGCCTCTGCCACCGACAGCCGATGATGATAGTCGATCCCCAGGACGACCTCGTCGCCCAGCGCCTCGCGCGCCTTCTTCAGCATGGTTGCGGTAGCGCCGATCGACTCCCGCGGCTCAAAGATATCCCTGCTGCTTTGCCCGATGGGGAAAAAGCGGATCGCCTGCCAACCCTGGGCGCGTAGTTCGCGAGCTCGTTCGATAGCAACATCGCCCTCGGCCTCGTCACCGGTCGAGGCGAAGGTTGGAATGCGGTCGCGCTGCTTACCGCCCAGGAGTTCATAGGCCGGCACGCCAAGCGCCTTGCCCTTGATGTCGTGAAGAGCAATGTCGATGGCGGATATCGCTGCCTGCAGAACGCGCCCGCCTTCAAAATATTGGCTGCGATAGGCTTCCTGCCAGATCCGACCAATCTGCATCGGGTCGCGGCCGATGAGAAATTCGCGATAGTGCTCGATCGCGCCGGCCACGGCCTTCTCGCGACCGCTCAGGCCGCTCTCGCCCCAGCCGAAGATGCCGTTGTCGGTCTCGACCTTGACCAGCATCTGGTTGCGCGTTCCTACCCATACTGGATAGGGCTTGATCGCCGTGATTTTAAGCTTCGCAGTCATCCACGCTCTCGTTTCACACGCATCCGCCTGATCTCAGTTGGCCTTGAGAGCCATTTCTGTTTCGCCGTCGAACAGATGCATCCGCTCCTGATCGAACTCGAGCCAAATTTGTTCATCAGGCGCCACGGCAATGGTCGGCGGCACGCTGACGTTGACGATGGCGCCAGACAGGAAGGCTTGCACGAAAGTGACGTCTCCGGTGGGCTCTACCGTGTAGGCCTTGGCAGGGACGCTTCCCGGCATCGCACTTTTATGCAGCCTGATCGTCGAGTGACGCGCGCCGAGCACGATCTTCTTTGTTGTTGCCCTAGCGACCTTCTGGACGTTTTCCGGTGAGAGTTCGAGGCGCCAACCCTCCGCGCTGGTCAACACGGTGTTGCCGCTCGCCGTCGATGCCTCCAGCGGAACAAGGCTCATCGCCGGGCTGCCGACGAAGCTGGCGACGAACATGTTCACCGGATGGGCAAAGACCTGCGCCGGAGTATCGTATTGCTGCAGGTAGCCGCCATTCATCACCGCCATCCTGTCGGCCATGGTTACTGCTTCGAGCTGATCGTGTGTCACGTAGATGATCGTCGCGTTGAGGTCCTGGTGGAAACGCTTGATCTCTGAGCGCATCTGCACGCGCAGCTTTGCGTCGAGGTTGGAGAGTGGTTCATCCATCAGGAAGACCGCCGGATCGCGAACGAGGGCACGGCCCAGCGCCACGCGCTGCTGTTGCCCGCCCGAAAGTTCGCGCGGCTTGCGCTCGAGCAGCTGCGTCAYGTCGAGCACGCGCGCTGCTTCTCTGACCTTTTTGTCGATCTCGTCCCTTGGCAGTTTGCGCATCTGCAGCGGGAACGCCAGATTCTTGTAGACCGATTTCTGCGGATAGAGCGCGTAGTTCTGGAACACCATTGCGATGTCCCGGTCCTTGGGGTCGAGGTCGTTGACCACCCTGTCGCCGATGACGATGTCGCCCGATGTGATGGGGATGAGCCCCGCCACAAGATTGAGTGTGGTTGTCTTGCCGCAGCCTGAGGGGCCGACGAGTGCGACGAATTCGCCGTCGTTGACCGTCAGCGAAACGTCGTTGACAGCTTTGAAGCTGCCATAGGTCTTGACCAGATCTTTGAGGACCACGTGGGCCACCGGCAACTCCCTTAGTGCTTGACTGCGCCTTCTGTAAGGGCGCGTACGAAGTATCGTTGCAGAACGAGGAACAGGACCACGACGGGCACGCTCATCATGAAGCTGGCCGCCATCAGGCCCGGAAAGTCCGTTGTATTTTCCGAGAAGAAGCGCTGGATACCGACCGGCAGTGTCAACTGCTCGTTCTTGGACAGAAAGGTGTAGGCGTAGATGTACTCGTTCCACGCGCCAATGAAGGAATAGATCGCCGTGGCGATGATCCCCGGCGCCGAGAGCGGCATCACGATCAGGACAAAGGCCTGGAACCGCGTTGCCCCGTCGATGCGCGCCGCCTGCTCGAGTTGCACCGGAATGTTGTCGTAGAAGCCCTTGAGGAGCCAGATTGCCAGCGGCAGCCCGAATGTGAGGTAGGTGAGAACAAGCGACCCATGGGTGTTCACAAGCCCGATCGCGCGCATCAGGATGAAGAGCGGCACGAGAAAGATCACTGCCGGGAACATGTTGCGCAGCAGGACGGCAAAGAACAGAAAGTTCCGGCCCGGGAAGGTGAAGCGCGAAAACGCGTAGGCGGCAGGAACTGCCACGATCACCGAAAGGATGGTCGTTGTGGTGGAGACGAAAAGGCTGTTCCAGAAAAAGCGCAGGAAGTCCTGGCCGACGCTGTTTTGCGGATCGAGCAGCTTCTCGTAGCTGGCAAGGGTAGGCTGGTCCGGCCACCATTGGGGCGGGAATTGCATGGCCGCGAAGCCGGACTTGATCGAGGTGATCAGCATCCAGATCATCGGTAATGCGGTGTAAAGCAGCATGAACACGAGAAAGATTCGTCCGCCCCACCGCCATCCATCGATGCGCGTACGGCGACGCCCCTGGCCTCGACGAGCAGTCCCGGCAATGGCGCTCATTCGCTTCCATCCTTGCGTTCGTTGCCGCTCAGCGCGCGGACGTAAAAATAGCCGAACGACATCAGGATCAGGAACAGCAGCACCGAATAGGCCGATGCCACGCCCCAGCGCTGGCGGCCGAAGGCGAGCTCATAAATGTGGGTGATCCAGATATGCGATGCGTTCGACGGCCCGCCGCCGGTCATGATCCAGGGGATGATGAAAGAATTGAAATTGGCGACTGCCAAGAGCAGGATCGTCACCGTCGAGACGTTTCTCAAGTGCGGAAAGGTGACGTGCCAGAACCGCTGCCATGCATTGGCGCCGTCGACTTTTGCGGCGCGCAGCAGCTGGTCGGGAACCGTCTGCAGGCCAGCCATCATCATGATCATGGCAAACGGAAACTCTCGCCAGATATTGACGACGATCAGCGAGGGCAGCACTGTGCTGACGCTGTCGATGAAATTCGGCGGCCGGTCGGCCAGTCCGAGGCCAACAAGCACCGCGCCGATGATCCCAAAGTCCGAATGGTAGATCCACTTCCAGATATAGGACGCGGCGACCGCGCTGATGACCCAGGGAATGATCAGGATGGCCCGCAGGATGCCGCGGCCGAGAAAGTCGCGATGGAGCGCCAGGGCGCAGGCAAACCCTAGGACGAATGAGATAAATGTGGATCCCAGTGTCCAGATAAGAGTGTTCCAGGTGACCGTCCAGAACACCGGACTTGTGAGGATGGCGGAGTAGTTGTCGAAGCCAACGAAAATCTTGTCCCGGAGCTGCAGGCCAGGCGGTGTATTAAAGAACGACAGCTCGATCGTGTAGTAGATCGGATAGGCAATAACGATGAGCATCACGGCGATCGCGGGAAGCACATACGCGTAGTCAGCGCGGTGCTCCCAGATCTTTCGCAGCACGCCGGACCTGTCGGGTTGCAGTCTTCGGCGCGCCTCGGCCTTGCCAGTCAAGATCGTCACTGTGCCCTGCCCTTATTCTTCGGAAGAAACCGGCTGCAATCGCGATGCAGCCGGTCAGATCGTGGTCAGGCTTGGACTAGAGTCCGCCGTCCGTCAGGTTTTTTACCTTCTTGGCCGCGTCGTCCGCTGCCTGGTCGACAGTCATCGCTCCGGTGAGGGCATTCTGCAGCATGTCAGGGACGATGATGTTCATGATCTCGGGCGACTGTGGCAGCGCCGGGAACGGGATGCCGTATGGCAGCATTGAGGTCGTGACATCAAGGAACTTGATACTATCAAGGCGTTCCTTCATCCACTTGGTCTTGAAGCCGTTAAGATTCCCCGGGTTCGAGCCGGCATAGGCCATCTTCAACGACCATTCGGGGCTCGCCCACATGCAGCCGAGAGCCTTTKCCGCCGGCTCGTCCACCTTGCCGCCCTCGACATATTCGGGCTTCAGGATGTGAATGTTCGAGCCACCAAACACGACGGCACGCTTGCCGTCAGGGCCCGTCGGTATCAGACCGTAGCGCATATTGTCGATGACGGTCTGCGCCTTGTCCTTGTCGCTGCCCGTCGTCTTCTTCTGCAGGTCGAGCATGACGTTATAGTCGGAAGGATGGGAGACCATCATGCCGAGCTGGCCAGCGAGGAAGAGGGGCTGGTTGTCCGCCTGTTGATTGGTGAGTGCCGAAACCGGAACCGACTTGTCGCGAACATACATATCGTAGGAGGCTTGCAATGCCGCCTTGCTCTGCGGGCTATCGAGCTCAACCTGCTTATAGGTCGGGCTCGCAGTGGCTTCGTCGAAGACGCCGCCGCCATAGGCCCACAGCTGCGGCATGAAGCGATACGGCGTATTGCCGGCATTCTTGCGCGCCACGAGACCGTAACCGGCAATGCCGAGCCTGTCGTGGATCTGCTTGGAATATTTGACGACGTCGTCCCAGGTTGCCGGAGCCTTGTCTGGATCGAGGCCTGCGCGCTTGAAGATGTCGGCGTTCCAGATGAAGGCCATCGTCTCGTTGTTGGTTGGGACGCCGTAGGTCACCCCTTCCCAGGTTACAGCCTTCATTGCACCGGGCCAGAAGTCCTCGGTCGAATACCCTACATCCTCGGGTTTGAGCGGTTCCAGATAGCCCTTTGCGGCGAACTCGGTGCCACCAAGGATTTGCAGACGCACCGCCATGGGCGCTGCATTGCCCAGAAGTGCAGTCCGGAACTTGTCCAGAAGGTCATTATAGGTGAGGGCTTGTTCCTCAAGCTGGATGTTTGGATAGGTTTTGCGGAACGTCTCGAAGAAGTCCTTGTAATACTGGCGCAGCAGGTCGGGGTCGCCCTCGAACACACCCTGATACCAGAAAGTCAGCCGCCCCTTATAGTCGAGTGGGGTGACCTTGGCGCAATCGCCCGCCGTGTCAAAATCCTGTGTGCCGGCGATGGAGCGCACATATTCCGGCGACCACTTGCTCAAGTCGACCGGCGCAGCCAGCGCAGACGCGGACATCAATGATAGCATCAAAGCAGTGGATACAGTTGCGCGCACGGCGATACCGCCGAGTGAAATCCTCGTCATAGGAATCCTCCAGATTCTCTCCCAAGCCGCTCTGCATCGAGGCAAGCGGTCTTTGCTCCCCGGTCGCGGGACTTTCCACCCAATGTATCCCTTCGACCTCATTGCACGTTTCCAGATTAAAGATTGCCTGTCAATTGAAGAAATCGTACATTGTTTGCAGATGCCTCGCATGATATCCGAGCAATATGTGTATTGATTGGGGACAGTCTTGGCCGAAACAAGTGATTTTAAAGCGAAACCACCGGAAGGGATCGACGCTATCGGGGCCTCCAGCGAGGGCGCCTCGGTTTATCAATTGATCAGGGACGACATCATCGAAGGGCGGCTCGCAGCCAATGATCGGCTTGTGGTCACCGACCTCGCCCGGCGCCACGGCACCTCAACGAACCCCGTGCGCGAGGCTTTGCAACTGTTGCGCGGCGAGGGCTTTGTCACCTTGGTTCCCAACCGCGGAGCACGCGTCCGGCCGATAGATCAGGATTTTGTTAGGGACATCTACGAGATAGGGGTCTTGATCGAGCCGGCACTGACGCGATGGTTCGTGAATATGGCTACAGTCGAGGACATTGCTGATCTCGAACGCATCCAAGGCCTGATTGAAGAGAACAACTTCGCCGACACGGTCAGGCACAGCGAGCTGGACACCGCCTTTCACACAGTCATGTACCAAAAGCACTACAACCGCCACGCCGCTGAACTTTGGTGGAAGCATCGCGAAGTGCTTCGAGCCGTGAGCCGGCGCTTCAACTTTACGCTTGCCCGGCGTGCCTCGATCCTGAGCGAGCATCGCGAGCTCATCGCGCATGTAAAAACAGGAATGGCAAACGAGGCAGCTGAACTCATTGCACGCCATGTCGAGGGCTCAGGCCGACACATCCTCGAACACATGCGGGCGCGGAACGCCGCCCGGGCAGGATAGAATACATAGCCTCAAATATCGTTATCCCAACCATTTCAGATAAAGGCAGTTGAGATGAAAATCACTAGCGTCCGGCCGTGGCTCATCAGATCCGATGCTTCTTATTGGGGAGAGTTTCTGTTCGTCGAAGTGACGACCGACGAGGGGGTGAGCGGCTGGGGTGAGATCACCACCACGACAAGGCTCGCCAATCGCGCCCTCTGCACGATCCTGCGGCAGATCGGTGCCGCTGTGACAGGCGAGGACCCGGCCCGCATCGAGTATCTGTGGCACAAGATATTCCGTAGCTTCACCTATATGGGAAGTCGCGGCGCCGCAGTAGAATGCGTCAGCGCCATCGACATAGCCCTCTGGGACATCCGCGGCAAAGTTCTTGGCAAGCCGATTTACGAGCTGCTGGGCGGACCGGTCCGCGATGAAATCTCGCTCTATACCCATCCCAACCAGGCCAAGTTCACCAGCAAGGAGGCTGTGGTCCGCGAAATCAGAGACATCGTCGAATCCGGCCATACCGCGCTCAAGTTCGATCCGTTCCCCCATCAGGGCAGCACCGCCGATGGACAGTCTCGCGAACAACGTGACGGCTACCTGGATGGCAGCATGACCCGCAAGGATGAGCGCGAAGCCGCCGAACTCACGGCTCTGATCCGCGAAACGGCGGGCTCCGATGTCGACATCCTCATCGATGCGCATGGCCGGTTCGACGTTCCCACCGCCATTCGCCTTTGTCGCAGCCTCGAGGAGGCTGGTCAGATCGACTGGTTCGAGGAGCCCTGTCCACCGGAGAGCCTCAATGCGCTCAAACAGGTCCGTGAGAAGGTCAGCGCCGCTATCTCGTGGGGCGAGCGCGGCCACACGAAGTGGGATTTCGTGCCGGTGCTCGAAAATAAGCTCGCCGACTACATCATGCCTGATGTCACCTGGACCGGCGGCATTACCGAACTCAAGAAGATTTCCGCCCTATGCGAAGCCTACTACATCCCGGTTTCGCCGCATGACGCCGCAGGGCCGATCAACGTGGTTGCGGGAGCGCAGGTGATGATGACCGTTCCCAATTTCTACAAGCTTGAAACGTCGGAGTGGAACCTGGGCAAATACGATCACCTCATCGACAGACCACTCGATGTTTCGAACGGCAGCCTCAGGCTTACGCACAAGCCCGGTCTCGGCGTCGAAATGAACCGCGAATACCTTCAAGATCACGAGATAGAGCTGGACTAGCTATCACCGCTCTACGCCGCTCAAGCTTGCACGACGACGAGCCCTGCTGACCAGAACGAGGATAAATCATGCCAGAGGCACATGGAGCCGACGAGGCGCTCAATCGAGTGAACACGCATTCCAAGCCGTCCGACCTTCGCATCACCGACATGCGGGTGGCCGAAATTGTCGGTGCGCCGTTCACCTCGGTGCTGCTCAAGATCTACACCAATCAGGGCATCGTCGGGCTTGGTGAGGTGCGCGACGGCGCCAGCGCCACCTACGCGCTGATGCTGAAGAGCCGATTGCTTGGCGAGAACCCTTGCGATATCGACCGCCTGTTTCGCCGGATCAAGCAATTCGGCGGGCACGGCCGGCAAGGCGGCGGCGTATCGGCGGTTGAAATCGCGTTGTGGGATCTTGCCGGCAAGGCCTATGGCGTCCCTATCTACCAGATGCTCGGCGGCCGGTTTCGGGAGAAAGTGCGCGTCTACTGCGATACTGACGCCACAGTGCCGAGCGGTACCGAGACCGGTAAGCGTCTCAAGCAGCGCATGGAGCTCGGATTCACCTTCCTCAAGATGGATCTGGGTTTGATGCAGATCGCGGATGTGCCCGGTGCGGTTGTGTTTCCTGCTGGTTCACTCGAAGGGTACCGCGACAGTCCCAGTCGCGGGCCGCTGAAGAGCGTTGAAGAGCGGCGTCTCCGCAACGCTGCGTACGATTTGCATAACGTCCCGCACCCGTTTACCGGCCTGCACTTTTCCGACAAGGGCCTCGACCTGCTTGAGCAATACATCGCCGAGGTTCGTGAGGTTATCGGCATGGATGTGCCGCTTGCGATCGACCATATCGGCCATATCTCCATGCAGAACGGCATTCGCCTTGCCAGGCGCATTGAAAAATACGTGCCAGCCTGGCTCGAGGATGTGATCCCCTGGCAATATACCGAACAATACCGACAACTGCAGGACGCCACGACGATACCGATCTGCACCGGCGAGGACATATACCTCAAGGAGGGCTTCGAGCCCCTGCTCAACAGCGGTGGCGTCTCCGTTATCCACCCGGACCTGCTGACCAGTGGGGGCATCCTCGAGACCAAGAAGATCGGCGATATGGCGCAGGACAAGGGTGTCGCCATGGCCATCCACATGGCAGAAAGTCCAATCGCCGCCATGGCCGCGGCCCATGTCGCGACCGCGACCGAAAATTTCATGGCGCTCGAATACCATTCTGCCGATGTTGACTGGTGGGACGATATCGTCACAGGCCTTCCCAAGCCCCTGGTGAAGGACGGCTTCATCACTGTTACGGACAAGCCGGGCCTCGGGATTGACGACGTCGTCGACGAGCTGATCTCGCAGCATCTGCAGCCAGGTGTCACCGGCATTTGGCAGCCTACGGATCGATGGGACGATGAGTATTCCTGGGATCGCACCTGGAGCTGAAGCGAAAAGGAACGAAGATGAAGATCACCGATCTGCGCTGCGCCGTAATCGGCAAACACCCGATCGTCCGCATCGTTACGGACGAGGGCCTCTATGGCTTGGGTGAAGTCGAATTCACCAAGTCCTACCTCAAGCCTTTTGTGCTGCATTTCCGCGAGGCACTGATCGGCGAGGATCCGACCGACGTCGAGAGAGTGATGTTGAAGATCCGCCAGCGCGGCTCTTTCAAGCCGTACGGCGCGGCGGTGAGCGCTATCGAGCATGCCCTGTGGGATATTGCCGGCAAGGCCGCGGGCGTGCCCGTCTACAAACTGCTCGGCGGCAAGGTGCGGGACAAGGTGCGCGTCTACAACGGCTCTATTCGCCAGAAACGCACGGGCGACCGGCCGGAGGATTACGCGGCTGACGTCAAATGGATGATGGAACAGCCGCAGAACTTCTTCATGGTCAAGCAAGGAATCTCGTTCCACTCCAACATGAAGGACACGATCGAGGACTTCCACTACGGCGTGACGCAGAAGAAGGCCGGCTATCACGGTGCCATGGATCAGGGCGTGATCAGCGAGCGCGGGTTCAATCACATGCTCGACTGTGTGATCGCGATGAAGGAAGTGCTGGGCGACAAGGTCAGCCTGGCACTCGACTGCGGCCCAGGCTGGATGCTGCCCGATGCGATCAAGTTCGCGCGCGCAGTCGAGAAGTACAATTTGATGTGGCTCGAGGACATGCTGACTGGCGACTACGTGCCGTGGGTCAATCCGCAGGCCTATCGGGAGCTGACGACCTCCACCTCGACGCCGATCCACACTGGTGAGCAGATCTATCTGCGGCACAATTTCAAGGAACTGATCGAGACGCAGGCGGTGCGCGTCATCGGCCCCGATCCAGCCGATATTGGCGGCATTGCCGAGCTCAAATGGGTCGCCGAGCACGCCTATATGCACTCGATCCTGATGGCACCGCACGGCACCGCTAACGGCCTGCTGGGACTTGGTGCGTTGATCAATGTCTGCGCCACCTTGCCGGCAAATTACGTCGCGTTCGAATATCCGAGCGCCTCCGACCCCTGGTGGGAGGATCTGGTAATCGGCTTGCCGACGCAGATCGTGAAGGACAGCATGGTCGACCTGCTGGAAGCGCCGGGGCTCGGCCTCGATATCGACGCTGAAGGGGCCAGGAGATATCTCATGGAAGAGGATGCGGGCTTTTTCGACTGATCCTCACCCACCTGCCGTGCCGGTCTTGTCGGGGAACAGGTGATAGGGCCTATCGAAATAGTTGGTATCGATCTGCAACCACGGAATGAAGGCCGATATTCATAGTCTTGTCGCAATCGGGTACGGCGGCGGCTCGCTACAGACTGTAGTCGGGAATGAAGAACCCGCTACCGGGTCGGCTGTCCAGGTTTCGGCATGCCAAGACCTGGCAGGCGCGATCATCGCGGGTCGGGATACCCCTCCACTCAGCATATTCATTGGCGTCACAGAAGCGGCTATTTCGAATGAACCGATCGTACAGCGGCAAACCCCTTGGCGATGTCCATCTGAAGATGACCGCACCCTGATTATGGACGGCCGCACGGGCGCCTGCACAGCTCATCGAAAGCGGATTGAGCCGTGAGATCGCAAAAGACTGGGTCGCAATGAGGGCGACAACAGCGGTCAGCAGTAACGTCTTCATGGTTTTGATCCACTTCTCTGCGAAGGGGCGGTCGCGGCATCGCGATCTATCCCGATAACGAAGTTGGCCGTCGGAAGTTCAACAATGACACAAGATTGAGAACTTTTCCGGGATGATCCGTCTCCTCAGGTCGCACCTGCCGCACTTCTGGTGCGTTTCAAAGCTCAGCGGGAGCGGAGCCGGAGGTCAACTGGTTCTGCCGCTCAGCGTGATGCTTTACGACGCTGATCGCCGTTTCGAACATGGCTTTGATGCTGCGAATCTTCGCGAGAATGTCTTCAACTTCCGTCGCGTTTAGTAGGGATGGGCGAGGCGGACGGTTGCCCTTGGCGGCATTGCTGCTCCAGTGCGCGTTCGATCCGCCGACACCTGGGGGC
>NZ_JBFUBG010000021.1:0-10000 GCF_056405875.1 Rhizobium sp. P1_E6
GTACTCGCGTAAGCGGCGCCGTGCAGGCGATCGCGGTTGGTACTCGCGTAAGCGGCGCCGTGCAGGCGATCGCGGTTGGCGACTATGCCCACGTCAAGGCCGGAGACCTTCTGTTCTCGATTGATCGTGCGCAATATGAAATCGCATTGCTTTCATCGAAGGCCAAGCTCGCTGCGGCGCGTGCACACCTCCAAAACAATGATAGCCAACGTGCGTTTCAGCTCGCGCAAGTCGATGTTGCAGTCGCGCAGCAGCAAGCGTCTGCTGCCGACGAGGTTCAGACAAGCAAGGAGATGGAACGTCAGCTGAAACTGACTGGCGATATTCGCGCAAGTTCAATTCAGACGCTGGAGAAGGCAACTGCAGCTCATGAGCGTGCTCTCGCCAATACGAAGATGAACGGAGCGGTGGTGAACGCGCAGAGAGCCCAGCTTGATGTGCTTGCCAAGCAACGAGAAGCCTTGATTGCGGATGTCGATTTAGCCGCTGCAGAAGTGGCCGCGAACGAACTGGAGTTGGGCTATACGGAAATCCGCGCGCCCTTTGATGGAGTCGTTGCAAAACGCAATGTCCAGCTCGGCGCGTATGTCACAGCTGGAACGAGCCTGATCTCCGTCGTGCCGCTGCCGCAAGTCTACGTTCTGGCCAACTACAAGGAAAATCAACTGGCTCGGGTTCGGGAGGGGCAGGATGTCGATATATCGGTCGATATGCTGCCTGGAGAGAACCTTCACGGGACGGTCTCCAAAATCTCGCCGGCGAGCGGATCGACCTTCGCACTGCTTCCGGCGGACAATGCCACCGGGAATTTTACCAAGGTCGTTCAACGTCTGACGGTACGCATCGAACTCGATCCTCACCAGGCAAACTATGATCGCCTCCGTCCTGGCATGTCGGTCGTAACCCGGATCGCCACAGGGGAAGGAGAAAGTCATGGCTGAGAATGTCTCTTCCCGACAGGATCTTGCCCGACAGGGGTTTGTTGCGATCGCCGTGTTAATGGCATCGATTTTGACCGCTCTTGACCTTCGTATGTTCGGCATCGGGCTTGCGGATCTGCGAGGCGCATTTGGCCTGAATTCCGACGAGGGTTCCTGGCTTGGGACCTTCGCCACGGCTCCGCAGGTTCTTGTTGCTCCGTGCGTAGGGTGGATGATCGCCGTCTTCGGGGTCAGAAGGGTGTTGGTTGGACCGACTGTCGTTTACTCCACCGCATCCATTCTCATCCCCTATTGTCAGAGCTTCGAGGTTCTCATTTCGCTGCATGCGATCAGGGCCGCGATGATGGGAATGTTTGTCGGTGCGACCATGATGACGGCGTTTCGAAACCTCGATCGCAGGTACTGGATCGTAGCACTTGCGTTCTACGTCATTCGGATCCCGTTCTCGCAGAACCTCGGCCTCTACACGGCCGGGAGCTACGCTCAGAGCATAGGCTGGCAATGGATATATTGGCAGGGTGCGATCGTTGCGCCTATCATCGGCATGCTGTTCTGGTTTGGCGCAAAACCGGTCGAAATCGATCGAGCGCTTCTCAAACGGGGCGACTGGGGCGGCATGATGATCTTCGGCGTTTCACTGACGACGCTCTACTTCGGGCTCGATCAGGGGAACCGGCTGGATTGGTTTCAATCCGGCTACGTTATCGCTATGCTTGGCGCGGCCGCTTTTCTCGCCGGCGTCTTTCTGTGGCACGAGTCCCGCGTCGCAAATCCCTGGGCGCATGTTTCCGTCCTGTTGTCGAGAAACATAGCTCTCGGTTTTGTTGCCATCTTCTGTTTTATGACCGCCAGCCTCGGAAGTTCGCTGCTGAAGCCAAACTTTCTGGTGACTGTCGCGCATTTGCGCCCGGAACAGATTGGTGACTTCTCAGGCCCTTGCGCGATCCTGCTGCTTGCCGGCGCGACGGTCACGGCGGTGGCACTGGTGCGGATAGTCAAACAGCGCTTTGCATTGATAATAGGGTTTTGCTGTTTTGCTCTTTCCGCCTGGCTCGGAACGCAGTTGACCAGCCAGTGGTCTCTGCCGGAATTCAAGCTCATCGGCATTCTGCAGACATTTGGCGAAGAGATCGTCTTCCTTGCCGCCGTTGCCACCTTGCTCAGCAACGTCAATCCGGCGCGCGTCATCGCCCTCACCGCCTACGTGCAGGTCGTTCGGCTGATGTGTTCGGAGACGGTGGGAGCGATCATGGCGACTTGGATACGCCAGCGCGAGCAGTTGCACTCCTATCTCATCGGGCTCCACGTCACGAGCCCGACGCGCGGACTGGGTTCGATGTCGCTTGTGTTAGGCCACGGATCGGGATCTTCTGGCACACAGGCAAGCGATGCGAAGTTGGGCATTGGCTTGCTGGCTGGTATCGTGCAGCGAGAAGCGAACGTCCAGGCTTACATCGATGGCTTTTGGTGTACGTTTCTGGCCGCCATCCTGGGGTTGCTGGTCGTCTCGCTGATGACCAAGTCGCCAGCGCATCCGCTCACCACCCAGACTCTGTCCTCGTGACCTCAGCTACTCAGACCAGCTCGACATCGAACTGTCCAAAGTGTTTCACCGCCTCGAACTCGAAGATGGGAGATAGAAAATGACAAACTCCGACTTATTTCGCCACCGGACAATTGGCCTTTCCAACGGAGATACCGCCATTCCGGCTGTGGGATTTGGGACACTAATCCCTGATCCCGTCGCGGCAAAACAGGCCGTTCTGACGGCACTGAAGGTCGGGTTTCGGCATTTCGATTGCGCGGAAAGGTATCGCAACGAACAGGTTGTCGGAGAAGCGCTGCAGGAAGCGTTCGCCGCAGGCATTGTTCAACGAGAAGACCTCTTCATAACTACCAAGCTGTGGAACACCAATCACCGTCCGGCACGGGTGAAACCCGCCTTCGAGGCGAGCTGCCGCCGATTGCAGGTCGACTACATCGATTGCTATCTCATTCACACCCCTTTCGCCTTTCAAGCTGGCGATGACCRGGACCCGAGAGACGAGCACGGCCAGGTCATTTACGATTCCGGCGTAACGCTGATCGAGACATGGCGCGCGCTGGAAGGTCTCGTTGACAGTGGCCGAGGCAAGTCGATCGGGCTATCGGATGTGACGCTGAAAACGCTACGGGAAATCGTTGCAGTCGCACGGATCAAGCCCGCCGTCGTCCAGGTCGAATCGCACCCCTATCTGCCGGAATGGGAAATGCTGGAATTCTGCCAGGAGCATGGAGTAGTCCTGCTTGCCTTTGCGCCCCTGGGTCACAACATGGAACCCAACCTGCTGGACGATCCCGTCATCAAAGCCATCGCGGCGCGTGTCGGCAAGACACCGGCACAGGCTGCGCTGGCCTGGGCGGTGCAGCGAGGCACCGCGTTTCTGACAACTTCAAAGACGCCACATCGAATTGAAGAGAACTTTGACATCTCGGCTCTGCCTGAAGATGCAATGCGCGAGATGCGAGACGGGATCAAGACCAACATCCGCTTCAACAGCGTGGTGGAGACCGGTGTACCCGGCTTCATACCTCAAGTCCGGTAGATATCCGGTAGGCGGATATTCGCATTCCCGGTGTTGATCGACCCCCGCGAGTCAAGCTAGGCCATTCAACATGATGATAAAGCACTCTGCCCCTCAAAAGAAGCGGACCTCGGTGGGGTCTCGTCGCAGTCCGGAAGCTGAAGCCGCCGTACTGGCGGCAGCCAAGGAGCTTATTGCGGAGAAAGGCTACGCCGGGTTTTCCGTCGATGAAGTGGCACGCCGTGCCGGAGCAGGAAAAACGACGATTTATCGGTGGTACCCGACGAAAGCGGATCTGTTTCTCGCGATCTATGCGACGGAACGCTCGACTTTCGTCATGATCCCTGACACGGGAAACCTCGTCGAGGATCTGGTGCAATACACCACGAGCCTATGGCGGTTTTGGGCGTCACAGCCCGCCGGAGCCGCTTTGCGCGGCCTGATTGCCGAGGCGCAGGGTACTGCGGAGGCTTTGAGTGCCCTACGTGACCGGTTTCTGCCCGAGCGCACTGCCGATGTGAAGAAGATCATGATGGACGCGGCCTCTCGCGGCGAGATCCGTGCCGAAGAAGTCGGTGACAAGGTTTCGCTATGGGTCGGCTATAGTTGGCTTCGGCTTCTCACCCGCGAGTTGGATCGGGAGGATGGGATCTCCCCCGTGATGCGCCAGATTGCGGGCGTGCGAGCGTGATTGCTACTATAGTCATCATCGCAGCGGCATAGCCACTGTTTTGGGAAACCATGGCGGCGCAGATACGCAACTTAGTCAAAAGCAGCTTTCGGTATAGTGCAGCCGAGGGATATGCGTCAGGCTAGGAGGCCCGGGAATGCCATCCATTGCAGGTTTTGGCAAAGCTGTTTCCGTCGACGCGGCGGAAGTGATTGGACCACCAGAGATCCTCGCGCCGGGGTTATCCGTCATCTTCTGTGGGCTAAATCCCGCGCTTTCAGCTGCGCGTGACGGGCACAATTTTTCCCACCGGGGCAACCGCTTCTGGCCGGTTCTCCATCTTGCCGGTTTTACGCCACGCCAATTGGCAGCAAACGAAGAGCGGGAACTTCTGGCTTATGGCCTGGGCCTGACTTCCGCTGTGGCAAGGCCAACGAAAAGTGCAGGTGAGCTCAAAAGGCACGATTATCTCAGTGCTGCTCCCGCCCTCGAAAACAAGATAAGGACATTTGCGCCTGCTACACTCGCCTTCCTGGGAAAGGCGGCATATGCAGCGATCAATAACGACGCGTCGATCAATTGGGGCAGGCAGCCAGATCTTTTTGCTGGAGCCTCAGTCTGGGTCTTGCCAAATCCCAGCGGACTGAACAGGGCCTTCGACCTGGTACGGTTGGTGGAACACTACCGCGAACTCTGTCTCAGCCGGTGAAGCGACCATCAAGCGACAGAATGAATGGGAGCTTACCAAGACTACAAGCGCGGGCTCTCGGGAGGAGCTAGATGGAAGAACAACTCATAAAAGAAGCCCTAGAGCTGCATTGGAAAGCGTCGGACGCGGGTGACTTTGTCACCGAACACGAGATTTACGATGAAGATGCCGTGCTGGATTACCCACAATCGGGCGAGCGTATTCGTGGTCGGTCGAACATTGAATCGAGTCGGGTCGCATAACCGAACACAAAACGGTTTGCTGTTCGGCGAATCTCAGGCGCCCGCACGCTCTGGGTAACGGAATACACGCTCTTCTATGACGGCAGGCCGTCCTGCGTCCTCAGCATTATGGAGTTCCAGAAGAGGCTTGTCGTGCGCGAAACACAATACTTTTCGGACGTTTTCGAGCCCTCGCCCTCGCGCGCGCAGTTTATCGAGAGGCCGAGTGACTAAATTTCCGAACTTCCCAGGAATGGCGCATCAAGAACGGCGCTTTTTATCAAGTTTTCTCCTCGCTGCAGTACGTGACGCCCAAAGAACCAATCGGGTCACCTCGGCTCTTGGAGGCAATTGGTCATCACCAATCCCCATCAACTGGCACGCCTTGATGGGATTTGAACCCATGGCTTTGCAAGCTTTTGCGGAGGTTGTTGTTTCACCTCATACCGCGTCAGCCTGACAAATCCAAAGCCGCATGTCTCCCTGCGCAAAGGGACGGAACGGGACTTTTGGCTGTGGACTCGTCGTGTGGCGCAATAGGATCCGTCAGGAGCATGACGACGGTATCTTAAGCAGGAAATATATAGCAGTTGTACCGAAAAAATGGCCAGGATTGACCCAGGCCCCGGCAAGCCGACGACAAGAAAGGATATCAGATGACAGAAGCTGAACAACTTTGGGATTGGCGGCAGAAGATCGCCGACCTTTACTACGCGATACGTTCCAGCTCGGACGTCGTCGCTGCCTGGCACCTCTGGTGCGATACGCGGACATCTCTGTTCCTCGATCATTCTCAGTCGCCAATTGAAGTGGCAGAACGCCAAGCGTTCAAAGGGCCGACAACATTTCCGTATGACCCCTCATTGCGCCTGACGGTACGGCTTGAGCCTGTAATGCCGGAAGAGATGACAGTTGCAACTGGAGCGGATGGCGACCTGTCGATGCGTTCGTTCGCACGTACCGAGGGTCTCATGACCAGATTGGGTGGTGAATTGACGCTTTACTGGATCGAGGGGTATGGCGGTGGCGTCTTCCTGCCTTTCGTGGACGCGACTTCAGGCACCGAGACATATGGTGGTGGACGATATCTCCTCGACACAATCAAGGGAGCGGACCTGGGAGCTGTCGGCTCAGATGGAACATTGGTCCTTGATTTCAACTTCTCCTATTTTCCTTCTTGCGCTTATTCCTCGCGCTATGTGTGCCCGTTGGCACCATCAGGAAATCGATTGAGTGGCGCGGTAAGAGCTGGAGAACGGCATCCGATTTCGAAAGCGTGATCCTCTAGCCTTGCAACACCGAGTTCCCGGCAAATGCAGGAATGGTAACGCATCGCCCGCCCACATTTTACGCCTGCATTACCTCTACCGTTTCAGAGCGGGCTACGGTTCGGAGCCCTGCTTTCAAGATGCTTTCGAACAAAGAGCTTCGTTTCATGACGGATTTTTTGTCTTCAGGCATGGCTCCGATTCAGCCGCCTCCCCGCTGACGTCTTATCTCGTCGTACTGGCTGGCTGCCAAAGTTTATGCGAAGGGCGAGAAACGCAGATAGCCCCACGGATGGGGATGTTTGCGATGTCGTTGCTGTTTGTATGTGTGATGTGATTTGGTTGCGGGGGCAGGATTTGAACCTGCGGCCTTCAGGTTATGAGCCTGACGAGCTACCGGGCTGCTCCACCCCGCGTTATCCAGTCGACGCTAGCGTCGTCCGTCCAGGTTTTTGCCTGAGGCAAAATACCGATTTGCGCAAATCCCTTTGGGATTTGTCGCGTCTACGCAAAGCGCAAGCGCTTTGCGGATCACTGCCGAGCAAATTGCAGAGCAATTTGTCTCGTGTCATATGGCACCAAGCCACCAAACACGAAAGGCCGCTTTGAGAGCGGCCCTTTGTGACGGCATGGGCCGTATAATAAATGCAAAGAGAAGATTTTAGTTGCGTTTTGCAGACCTGGCAGCGACCGACTCTCCCGCGTCTTAAGACGAAGTACCATAGGCGCTGGGGCGTTTCACGGCCGTGTTCGGAAAGGGAACGGGTGCAGCCACCCCGCCATGACCACCAGGTCAGCGAAGCGCAACTTTGAGAAGCTGGCGGATGTTTTCACATCCATTTTATTTGAACACGTCTTTAGCATCATCATCCGGACGAACGCTTTGGCGTTCGCCGGGGATGAGCATTGTCAATGAGAACGATCAAGCCAATCGAGCTATTAGTACCGGTAAGCTTCATGCGTTGCCGCACTTCCACACCCGGCCTATCAACGTGGTCGTCTTCCACGGCTCTGATAGGGAATACTCGTTTCCAGGTGGGTTTCCCGCTTAGATGCCTTCAGCGGTTATCCCGTCCATATGTAGCTACCCTGCTATGCCCTTGGCAGGACAACAGGTCCACCAGAGATATGTCCATCCCGGTCCTCTCGTACTAGGGACAGATCCTGTCAATATTCCTACACCCACGGCAGATAGGGACCGAACTGTCTCACGACGTTCTGAACCCAGCTCACGTACCGCTTTAATTGGCGAACAGCCAAACCCTTGGGACCTGCTCCAGCCCCAGGATGCGATGAGCCGACATCGAGGTGCCAAACAACCCCGTCGATATGGACTCTTGGGGGTCATCAGCCTGTTATCCCCGGCGTACCTTTTATCCGTTGAGCGATGGCCCTTCCACGCGGGACCACCGGATCACTATGACCGACTTTCGTCTCTGCTCGACTTGTCAGTCTCGCAGTCAGGCGGGCTTATGCCATTGCACTCGACGACCGATTTCCGACCGGTCTGAGCCCACCATCGCGCGCCTCCGTTACTCTTTCGGAGGCGACCGCCCCAGTCAAACTACCCACCATACACTGTCCCGGACCCGGATAACGGGCCGCGGTTAGACATCCATGACGATAAGGGTGGTATTTCAAGGATGGCTCCACGGAAACTGGCGTCCCCGCTTCAAAGCCTACCACCTATCCTACACATGCCGACACGAATGCCAGTGTAAAGCTATAGTAAAGGTGCACGGGGTCTTTCCGTCTGACCGCAGGAACCCCGCATCTTCACGGGGAATTCAATTTCACTGAGTCTATGTTGGAGACAGCGGGGAAGTCGTTACGCCATTCGTGCAGGTCGGAACTTACCCGACAAGGAATTTCGCTACCTTAGGACCGTTATAGTTACGGCCGCCGTTTACTGGGGCTTCGATTCAAAGCTTGCACCTCTCCTCTTAACCTTCCAGCACCGGGCAGGCGTCAGACCCTATACGTCGTCTTGCGACTTCGCAGAGCCCTGTGTTTTTGATAAACAGTCGCTACCCCCTGGTCTGTGCCACCCCACAATAGTTGCCTACTATGGGGTCACGCTTCTTCCGAAGTTACGCGTGCAATTTGCCGAGTTCCTTCAACATAGTTCTCTCAAGCGCCTTGGTATACTCTACCTGACCACCTGTGTCGGTTTCGGGTACGGTCTATACGGTGGAGCTATTTCCTGGAACCGCTCCGCTGCCCATCCAATCCAATAAGAATGAACAACTTGTGCGATCCGTCACTTCCACCAGGCCCACGAATATTAACGTGGTTCCCATCGACTACGCGTGTCCGCCTCGTCTTAGGGGCCGGCTAACCCTGCTCAGATTAACTTTAAGCAGGAACCCTTGGTCTTTCGGCGAGAGGGTCTCTCACCCTCTTTATCGTTACTCATGTCAACATTCGCACTTCCGATACCTCCAGGACCCCTCACAGGTATCCCTTCACAGGCTTACGGAACGCTCCGCTACCACTTGCATTACTGCAAATCCTCAGCTTCGGTGCATGGCTTTAGCCCCGTTACATTTTCGGCGCAAAGACCCTTATTTAGACCAGTGAGCTGTTACGCTTTCTTTAAATGATGGCTGCTTCTAAGCCAACATCCTGGTTGTTTTGGGATCCTCACATCCTTTCCCACTTAGCCATGACTTGGGGACCTTAGCTGGAGGTTAGGGTTGTTGCCCTTTTCACGACGGACGTTAGCACCCGCCGTGTGTCTGCCTGGTAGTACTTCCCGGTATTCGGAGTTTGGTTAGGATCAGTAAGACGGTGAGTCCCCATAGCCCATCCAGTGCTCTACCCCCGGGAGTATTCGCCAGACGCTCTACCTAAATAGATTTCGCGGAGAACCAGCTATTTCCGAGTTTGATTGGCCTTTCACCCCTAGCCACAAGTCATCCCAATCTATTGCAACAGATGCGGGTTCGGTCCTCCAGTTGGTGTTACCCAACCTTCAACCTGCTCATGGCTAGATCACTCGGTTTCGGGTCTAATGCAACAAACTATATCGCCCTATTCAGACTCGCTTTCGCTGCGCCTACACCTACCGGCTTAAGCTTGCTTGTTACACTAAGTCGTTGACCCATTATACAAAAGGTACGCCGTCAGGGTTGCCCCCTCCGACTGTTTGTAGGCATCCGGTTTCAGGTACTATTTCACTCCCCTTGTCGGGGTGCTTTTCACCTTTCCCTCACGGTACTTGTTCGCTATCGGTCATGCACGAGTACTTAGGCTTGGAGAGTGGTCTCCCCATGTTCAGACAGGATTTCACGTGTCCCGCCCTACTCTAGGACATTAATGATATCTACGCGTACGGGGCTGTCACCCGCTACGGCCACACTTTCCAGAGCGTTCCGCTTTAATCACTAATGCCACTGGCCTGGTCCGCGTTCGCTCGCCACTACTTGCGGAGTCTCGGTTGATGTCCTTTCCTGCAGGTACTTAGATGTTTCAGTTCCCTGCGTTCGCTTCTTACCCCTATGTATTCGAAAGTAAGATACCTTATCACAATGCTTGGAAACCTCTCCCGTTTGGCCCCTGGCCTTGCGAAGCTTGCGCTTCGATCAACCAAAAGCCAACAGAACAGATTTCCCAAGCATTTAAGGT